>JBJTUI010000594.1:0-8188 GCA_046080625.1 Elainella sp.
GATCGCCTGATGCTGACCGCAGCAGGGTTGTGGAACTTCTATCTCGAAGTTGCCCTCGACGCTGCCTAAGTGAGACCAGAAACGGGAAAGTAGTCTGCACCTTGCTTTCAACCATTCTTATTTGGCAACAAGTCTAGTAAACCGCTGCTACAGAAGCCAAGTCGGCCTGCGCCGACTCTTTGAACCCACGCAGGTGGGTTTCGTCTTTGTAGGCGCGGCTTCTAGCTGCCGACAAAGTTTTGCCAGTCAAGCCCTCACAGAGGGGCGGAAGACTTCTAGCTAGAGAAGCCGAGATTTAGGCAAGGTCGCCGTCGTTCGTAACATCCGTTAAATTTCTATTTGCCTTTAACCCGACCTGAAGCAACAGGCAATCTCAGCGCCACAGAAGCGTTTCAGGCGTTGAATTAGATTTTCCTATAGAAGTTATGTAAAGATTTGTTACAAGGTTTTCGTATTTCGTGATACCGTTAGGTCAAAGGGCTGAGCTCCCCCTGCGTTTGTTGGACTCGCCATTTGCCCACTAAAGTTTTTCGCGGAGGCAAGGTTACAAATGCCATTCACAATTGATTCGGCACGCGGGATTTTCCCAGATACATTGTCTGCTGATGCGGTTCCAGCTACGATTGCCAGATTTAATCAACTTAGCGCAGAAGACCAGTTAGCCTGGATCTGGTTCGCCTATCTGGAAATGGGCAAAACCATTACGGTTGCAGCTCCAGGTGCTGCTATCATGCAGTTTGCAGAAGGAATTTTGAACGATATCCGCCGCATGTCGTTCGCAGATCAGACCCAGCTGATGTGCGACTTGGCCAATCATGCCGATACCCCGACCTGCCGCACCTATGCCAGCTGGTCGTCCAACATCAAACTTGGTTTCTGGTATCAGCTTGGCCAGTGGATGGATCAGGGAATCGTCGCCCCCATCCCGGCTGGTTACAAGCTTTCTGCCAATGCTTCAGCCGTTCTGCAAGCCGTGCGAGAACTAGATCAGGGACAGCAGATTACCGTTTTGCGGAATGCTGTAGTAAACATGGGATATGATCCTGGCAAACTGGGTGAATATACTCGCGTTTCCGAACCTGTAGTCGCACCCAAGGAAATCTCTGAGCGCACTAAAGTGGCGATCGAAGGCATCGATAATCAAACGGTGCTGAACTACATGGATAACCTCAATGCCAACGACTTCGAAGCGCTGATTGCCCTGTTTGCCCCTGATGGCGCGCTGCAGCCTCCTTTCCAAAAGCCAATTGTTGGAAAAGATGCGATCTTCCGTTTCTTCAAGGAAGAGTGCCAGAACCTGAAACTGATGCCCGAGCGCGGCGTTGTCGAACCGGCTGAGGATGGCTTCAACCAGATCAAGGTGACGGGCAAGGTGCAGACCCCCTGGTTTGGCGCTGCCGTCGGGATGAACATGGCCTGGCGGTTCCTGCTCACCCCCGACCAGAAGATCTTCTTCGTGGCAATTGACCTGCTGGCCTCTCCCAAGGAACTGCTCAACCTGGTGCGCTAGTGCTGGACTGGGTAAAGTCCTGTAGGCCCTGGGTCTGCTGGTCTGGTTAATATTTGGTTAATCACTGTACGGAGCGTCCTGGATTCATCTGGGGCGCTTTGTGCTGCCAGATACTTGTGCTGCCAGAAACTGCTGAAAAAGTGATCGCGATAGCCGAACTTGGCTTAAACTATTGCAGCCCCAAGTTCAACTGACCCCGTGGAGAAGCCGTCTAACCCTGGTGCCAAAATTCGCGCTCCCCGCAATCGGACGCTGGAGCTGTCGGAGGCCGAACTGCTGCAATATCAGCAGCGTCTGCTCACCCTGACTGGGCCAGTCCAGCCCGCCCAGCTTCTCGACCACACGATTCACCAGGATCTGTTTAGCCTGCTCGACTGGTTGCCCTCCGGGTTTGTCGATCTGCTGTTTATCGACCCGCCCTATAACCTGACCAAGACCTTTGGGGAAACGGTGTTTCGGGAGCGGTCGGTGGCGGCTTACCAAACCTGGCTAGAGTCCTGGCTGCCTCGTCTGCTGCGAGTTTTAAAACCCACGGCCTCGGTTTACCTTTGCGGCGACTGGCGCTCGGCAGCGGCGATCCAGCTCGCGATGGAGCAGCATTTGATTCTGCGCAACTGCATCACCTGGGAGCGGGAAAAGGGCCGGGGCGCGAAGGCCAACTGGAAAAACTGCGCTGAACAAATCTGGTTTGGCACCGTTTCAGAAACCTATACGTTCAACTTGGAGGCCGTGAAGCTGAAGCGCCGCGTGATTGCGCCCTACACCAACGACAGCGGCGAGCCCAAAGACTGGCAGAAAACCCGCCAGGGCAACTACCGCCTCACCCACCCGTCCAACCTCTGGACAGACCTCACCGTACCCTTCTGGTCAATGCCCGAAAACACCGATCACCCGACCCAGAAGCCGGAAAAGCTGCTGGCAAAAATCATTCTGGCCAGTTCCAACCCAGGCGATGTCGTATTTGATCCGTTTGTGGGGGCGGGGACAACGTCAGTCGTCGCCCAAAAAACTGACCGCCACTACGTCGGCATCGAACTCGACCCCACCTACTGCTGTCTCACCGAAAAGCGGCTGGCTCTGGCCAAACAGAACAGATCAATCCAGGGCTACGCGGAAGGCGTGTTCTGGGAGCGGAATTCAGCCCCAAGCGAGTAAGACTGCTCTCCCCATCTCCCTACCTTCCCATCTCCCCTACCCCACCAGTCCCAAATCCACCGCCCCTAGCCCTGGACTGCCGCTGAGGGTGAGAAACTGTCCACCGCTGTCTCCGGGGCCAAACCCGGCTCTGGCTCCATTGGGATTATAGAAGAGTCGCCCGGAACTGGCACTATAAACAATTCGGGCTTGGCTTGCCGCAGCCAGGCCATCCCGCAAGACGACGGCGAACTGCTGAGGGCGAACATTGCGGCTTCCAGGGCTTGGGTCGAGAGCTCCAAAGCTGGTGCGGTCGAGCAGGATGCGGTCTTGACCGGGCTGGAAGTCCCGGATGCGGTCGCGGCCAAAGCTGGCTCGGCTGAAGCGTCGATCTGTGCTGTAGAGAAATCGGTCTCGTCCCCGGCCACCAGAGAGCTGATCTTGTCCCAAGCTGCCGACCAGGAGGTCATTACCCGCGCCGCCCAATAGAACATCGTTGTTATCTCCACCGTCTAAATTATCTTTGCCGGAGCCTCCGACGAGGCGATCTGCTCCAGCTTCGCCAAACAGTTGATCGTTGCCTGCTGCACCGTCGAGATTGTCGTCACCGTCGCCCGCAAACAGCTGGTCGTTGTCTGCGCCCCCGTTCAGGGCATCGTTGCCCGCCTCGCCAAACAGCCGGTCTGCATCGCTGCCGCCATTCAGGACATCGTTACCGTCTGAGGCAAACAGTTCGTCTATCCCAGAGCCGCCTGTTAACCGGTCGTCACCCGCTTCGCCATAGAGCTGATCGCTGCCGTCACCGCCGTCCAGACTATCGGACTCGGTGCCGCCAAACAGCCGATCATCGCCTGCACCACCAGCCAGGGTGTCCTGACCAAACTCCCCATAGAGCTCGTCGTTCCCTGCGTCGCCGTTGAGGATATCGTTGCCCTCACCGCCAAACAGCCGGTCTAAATCATCGCCGCCGCTGAGGGTGTCGTTTCCAGCTTCGCCAAACAGCTCGTCCAGGCCCGCATCTCCAAAGCCGCTATCATCATTCTCTCCAGCAGCCAGACGGTCGTTTCCGGAACCTCCTGTTAATTGATCGTTACCGCTGCCGCCTTCAAGCCGATCATCACCCGCATCACCCGCTAAAACATCGTTACCGTCTACGCCAAACAACTGGTCATTGTCATCACCGCCGCTGACGGTATCGTCACCCGCTTCGCCGTAGAGCAAATCCTCACCCGCAGCGCCCAGCAAACTGTCGTTGGCATCCCCCCCCAAACAGCTGATCGGCCCCGGCATCGCCCGTCAGGCTGTCGTTGCCGTTCTCGCCATAGAGCTGGTCGTTGGCTTCACCGCCGTTGAGCTGATCCGAGTCGTCGCCGCCGCGCAGGACATCGGCTCCGGCCCCGCCTGCCAGGCTGTCGTTATTTGCTTCACCGTAAAGCTGATCGTCATCGGCATCGCCTGCTAATGTATCGTCGCCTGTGCCGCCGTAGAGGGTATCGTTCTCTGTACCGCCGCTCAGGGTATCGTTGCCCGCTTCGCCCAGTAACTCGTCAGCGCCGCTCTCTCCAGCTAGCCGATCATTACCTTCACTGCCAAATAGCCGATCCGTATCCGCTCCGCCATTTAGCGTATCATCTCCCGCTTCGCCAAACAGTTCATCCAGGCCATCACCACCCTGTAGCTGGTCGGCCTCCTCACCCCCAAACAGTTTATCGTCTCCGCCGTTCCCTACCAGCGTATCATCACCCCGGTAGCCAAACAGTTCATCGTTCTCCGGCCCACCCCTCAACGTATCGTTGAGATCCGTACCTTGAAATATGGCCAATTTAACTTGCCTTCAGGAAACTCCGACCAATCCCATGCTACTCAGAAGGCCGGTAGAAATCTATGAAGCAACTGATCCAACTGGCTCAAGAATTATGAAGGGACGATGAAGGCTGTGGAACCTACGGAGAGCCAGGTTAAGCCACGCCAGAGGCAGGTGGAATTACGATGCAGTCAGCCGCGTTCCAGGACAGCATTAGGGCCAAATCGGGGGCGTTGCTGCCCAGTTGATTGCCCAGCTGAGTACCTAATTGAGTAGCCGTTACCAGACCCAGGGCCGTTTCGATCTGCACCTGCAAAAGCTGGCCGATGTAGGTTGTGGCTGTGATTCGTCCTGTCAGGCGAGTTTGGGGTTGCTCAGAATCCATCGCGGCGGCTTCGTTCCCAGGCCAGAGCCGCACCTGTTCGGGCCGCACCATCAGCGTCACGGTTTCGCCCAGAGCTGGCCGATAGGTTGGAGCCGAGGCCCAGATCAGATGCCCCCCGACCTCAACCCCCAGCTTGCTTTGCAGAGGGTCCAGCTCAACCACCCGACCGCTGAACAGATTGGCCTTGCCAATAAACTGGGCCACAAACAGCGAGGCCGGACGCTGATAGATTTCCTGGGGTGTACCGACCTGCTCGACCTGTCCGCTGTGCATCACGGCAATCCGGTCGCTTAAGGCCAGCGCCTCCTCCTGGTCGTGGGTGACGTAGATAAAGGTGAGATTGGTTTGGCGCTGTAGATCACGCAGTTCTTGCCGCACCTCTTCGCGAATTTTGGCATCCAGGGCCGAGAGGGGTTCATCCAGCAATAGCACCTTGGGTCGGTTGATCAGAGCACGGGCCAGCGCGACCCGCTGCTGTTGTCCACCCGAGAGCTGGGCCGGACGCCGCTCACCCAGTTCGGCAATGCGAAACATCTTCAGGGCTTCGGCCACTCGCGGCCCGATTTCGGCTGGGGCCACCTTGGCGATCTTGAGCGGATAGGCGACGTTCTGGGCCACGCTCAGGTGGGGAAACAGGGCATAGCTCTGGAACACCGTATGGACATTGCGCCGATAGGGCGGCAGGGTGGTGACGTCTTCGCCGCCAATCCAGACCTGCCCAAATTCCGGCTGTTCAAACCCGCCAATTAACCGCAGGGTTGTGGTTTTGCCCGAGCCGCTCGACCCCAGCAGCGAATAGAACTCGCCCGCCTCGACGTCTAGCGTGACCTGCCGCACGGCCTGGAAGGTGCCTTGAGGGGTGCTGTAGAGTTTGCTGACCTGGTCGAGGTAGACGAGGGGGGTGGGGGACATGGGAGGTGGGGAGGTGGGGAGATGGGGGAGATGGGGGAGGTGGGGGAGATGGGGGAGGTGGGGGAGATGGGGGAGGTGGAGAGGTGGGGGAGATGGGGGAGGTGGAGAGGTGGGGGATTAGGGGTCGGGGGTGAGGCGGTGGCTGAGCAGGACGGCGGTACCGCTGGCTGCTGATATTAGCGTAGCGACTGCGGCGATTTCTGGGGTGATGTTGGTGCGGAGGCGGCCCCAGATTTCGATGGGTAGGGTGTTGTCGCGTCCGGTCAGGAAGATGGTGACGACGACTTCGTCGAAGGAGAGGGTGAAGGCGAGCAGGGCGGCGGAGATTACGGCGCTGCGGATGTAGGGAAAGATCACGTCGAGCCAGACCTGGGTGGGGGTGGCTCCCAAATCGGCGGCGGCTTCTTCCAGGCTGCGGGGAAACTGGCTGAGGCGGGTAAGAATGGGGCCAAAGGCGACGGGGATGCCAAATACGGCGTGGCCTAAGATCACGGTGAGCAGGGAGAGTTCCCAGCCCAAGTCGGAGAAGTAGGCCAGCATGGCGACGCCTGTGACGATTCCTGGCAGCAAAATCGGCAGGTTGAGAGCGATCCGAAAGGCGTTTTTACCCCAGAAGCCATGGCGATAGACGGCAAAGGCGGCCAACAGCCCCAGTCCGGTGGCCAGCAGGGTGGCGGCAGCGGCGACTTTGAGGGAGTTGACCAGGGCCAGACGAATGGCTGCATCGCTAAAGGTGAGCTGGTACCAGCGCAGGGTGAAGCCTTTGAAGGGCAGGGAGAGGATCGGCGAGTCGTTGAAGCTGATCGCCACCAGCACCAGCAGCGGTAAATAGAGAAAGCCAAACACCAGCAGCGTCCAGGCAATCAAGGGCCAAGGGCGGTTTGGACGGCGGGGCGTTGCTTCTAAAAGGACATCAGGAGTTACGGGAGTGCTAGGAGAGGGCATGGGATCACGAGTCTTTCAACCGATAGATTTTTGGCGAGTTTTTTGGCGAGACAGGAATAGAGAGCCTGGTTCCAGACTCGGCGATCATGCATCAAAATGATCTCGGTGTTGTACGGAGCAAGGGAAACCGCGAACCCAGCGAATCAGCGCTACAGCTTGATTATCACGACTGCGCCGCCGCAAAATTGCGTAACAATAGCTGCGACCTTGTAAGAAAAGTACATTAAATGCGCGGGATTTACGTAAAACTACGATTACCACCCCTGGCCACAGACGATAAATTTTGACTAGCCCGGCGCTTTGCGTTTCGGCATAATTACAAAACATGGTATCCCTATTGCCCTGAGGAATGATGAAAAAACTACTGTCTGTTTCGGCTGGGGTTCTGGGAGCTGGCATCCTGCTAGCGCCTTTTGCCCTGGCTCCGAAGGCTGATGCTGTCTACTACGAGCGCAACCCAGGCTCCTGGGCCTGCAAAAACAGCCTCGACCCCCAATGCGAAAACCCGGAGCGGGACATTGCTGAAAGCTGGGCTAAGAAAAATAATCCTGGCCCCGACTATTCTGAGCCGCCCCGGATCGGCGCCGACCTAGCAAAGGGCTCCTGGGTTTGCCGTAACAACCAGAATACGCCTGCCTGCAGTAACCCCCTGCGGTACACGATTCCTGATTCTGACACCGAAAACTGGCCAACCTACTTCCCCGAAGGCCGGGAATAGTCCACTAAGTTTATTGAGTTCAACAATTGAATTCAATCTGTTAGATCAAGAGCCTGTTGCTCTAGGAGTGAAATAAACGTGGTGTGAGGGTGTGTCGTTTCGGCACCCCTTTTTTAATGGGCAAGTTCTGAAATGGGCAAGTTCTGAAATGGTCAGGTGCTGAGAAGCAGGTTGGGCCAGATATAGCGGTTGACACAGCCAGTAGCGCATGCTGTCGCCCCTGCCGAAACTTTAGCCAAATAAAAACTTCAGTGTTTTTAAATCAGTCGGCGTGCGAAATTTTACTGACTCACCGCGTAGTTGCAGGAGGACAAACCGACAGAACGACTGCTCCGTATGTTGCACTTTCTGATTTTTGCCCGTTCTATTTTTTGCATTCTCTGATTGACACACCATGAATCGACTTCTCCTGGGATTGCTGGGTTTAACGCTGGGGCTGCAAAGCTGCACCTCTTTCTTTGAACGCGGCTTTCGCACCGACGCCACCTACGCTGCCAATCGCTCCGGCTACCGGATGCAAATTATTACCCAGGGCGTGCGCGAAACGGATCAGGATTTTGTGCTGCAAAAATTTGTCAGAATTCAAATCTGTCCGCTGCGAGCCGGGCAGGGGCGTCCAGTGCGGCTGCGGCTGGCCTCCGACCTGGATCGCTCTACGTTCACGATCAACAGCGATGGCCTCGTGATTGACGACCAGGCGCTGACCAACCAGACCACAACGCTCTACCAGGCTTTGCGCTTGGCGGGCTACAAAACCCTCGACCCTGCCGAAATCAGAGC
>JBJTUI010000595.1:0-10634 GCA_046080625.1 Elainella sp.
CTGGCCGAACGGGCGCTGCTGCCGGTGCTGCCGCCCAAAGTCGAATTTCCCTACGTGATTCGGGTCGTCTCGGAAGTTCTGTCCTCCAACGGCTCCACCTCAATGGGGTCGGTCTGCGGCTCGACGCTGGGCCTGATGGATGCCGGGGTGCCAATCACCAGCCCGGTTAGCGGAGCCGCCATGGGGCTGATCAAGGAAAGCGACGACGAAGTCCGGATTCTCACCGATATCCAGGGCATCGAAGACTTCCTGGGCGATATGGACTTCAAGGTGGCGGGCACCGACAAGGGGATCACTGCCCTGCAAATGGACATGAAAATCACCGGTCTGCCGATGCAGGTGATTGCTGACGCGATCAATCAGGCCCGTCCGGCCCGGATGCATATTCTGGAGAAAATGCTGGCCGCAATCGACCAGCCCCGCTCTGACCTGTCACCGTTTGCACCACGCCTGCTGACGATCAAGATCGACCAAGACCTGATCGGCATGATCATCGGCCCTGGCGGTAAGACGATCAAGGGCATCACCGAGCAAACCGGAGCCAAGATCGACATCGAGGACGACGGTACCGTGACAATTTCGGCGGTGGACGGCGGCAAGGCCAAACAGGCCCGCGCCATCATCGAAGGCATGACGCGCAAACTCAGCGCTGGCGATGTCTATGTTGGCAAGGTGACACGAATTATCCCGATTGGCGCGTTCGTCGAGTTTCTGCCCGGCAAGGAGGGCATGATCCACATTTCCCAGCTGGCCGACTACCGGGTGGGCAAGGTCGAGGACGAGGTGGCCCTGGGCGATGAGGTGATCGTCAAGGTGCGCGAAATCGATAGCCGGGGCCGGATCAACCTCACCCGTTTGGGCATCCATCCCGACGAGGCGGCGGCAGCTCGCGAAGCGGCGGCCAATCGCTAGGGTCTTCAGCCCGCTTCTGGCTGAGGCGGGCTCCCGGTCGCCAAATCACTTGCTAAATTGCTCTAACAAGCTGTTGGCAAGACAATCTCGGGAAAGAGGAAGATACAATGGGGGCAACTTGGCAGAAAACAGGTATAGCTTCGGTTGCTCTCTGTTAGCTTGTTCCCGATCTAGATTGTCCCGAACCTGGATTGTCCCGAATCTAGCTTGTCGCAGACCTGAATTCAGGCGGTGGTTTGAGATGAGGCTTTCACACCGCCCGCTCCTGTGAACGATGCAGCCCAGCCTGTACAGCTCGAACCCAACTCCATTCATGGCTTCGGGAAACTGCCCCAGGAAGTGCGGTAAAGCATCCCGCTTCTGAGAATCGTTGCGCTGTTCTTGGCTCATTCTTCATTGGCACAGGCATGGCAGTTTTACACGGTAGCTGGTTGCTTCAATCCGCTGATTCCCAATCCACTGCTTCGCAGTCTTCAAATGCGTCGGCGGCATCGCCCTGGAGCGGCTATTTCCTGATCTGGGGAGAAGTTTGGCGACGGATCGAGCCGACAGATAGCAGGGCTGAGGCCAGTGCTGCGGCTAGTGACGCAACTAGTGACGCAGCTGGGGACGGCTCCCCAGAGTCCGCGAAGCACCCTTTTGCAATGGATGCGGCTGAGCTGCTGGATCTGTTGCGAATTCGACAACAGTCGCGCCAGTTGCGCTGGGAGGTGGTTGAGGTGCCGCTGGGTCAGCCTGCTGTGGCGGGTCGGTCGCGCAAACGGTCTGAACCGGCTCCGCCCACTCGCTGGCAAACGGCGCTCTGTACCCTGCCTACCTATCTTCAAGAAACCGCCGCTGGACTCCTGCGGCTGCCGCAGCATTCCAATGCCGCCACGGCGGACGACCTGTTTGACCCGCATGGCGATCAGACTGCTGTTGCCGATCTGACTCCCCAGCTCCAAACCTGGCAGGTGCAGGGATTACGGCTGACGGCCCTAGAGGCGGTTGCCCTGCTCCAGTCACTGCCGCTCAGCTCGGTTCAAGACGATAGCCTCGCCTGGATTGGCAGCGATCTGCGCTTCTGGTCCCATCTGGCCCGCTGGCGCTTAGACCTAATGGCCCGGGGCAAGTTTTTGCCAGAACTCGTTGCCCAGGATGGACTCAAGCTAGCAGGCTGGCAGGTGCTAATCGATAGCGCCACGGATCAACAGCGGCTGGAGCAGTTTAGCCGCTACCTGCCCACCCTCTGCCGCACCTACCGGCCCAGCCCCCAGCACCAGCAGGCAACTCAGCAGGTAAACCAGCAGGCAGATGAGCTGGCTCCCATTCCGGCCCACCGCTTGATTCTCGGCTTCTTAAACAGCAGCATCGACGCCCAGGTGCGTCTGGCCGCAGCTCAGCAGCCCCTGCCCACGGTGGCCTTGCCCAAGGACGTAGCCCTGCGGGAATGGCTGCAAGCTCTGGGACATGACCCGGCCCTGACGGCTGAATCGACCCGGCTGGAGCCGCTAGCAGCGAGTTTGGCCCAGTGGACCAGTCCGGTGCAGAAGCGGCTGGCGGCGTTTCGCGTCTGTTTTTACCTGCACCCGCCGTCGTTTGGCCACGACTGGACGCTGGAATATTTCCTTCAGTCTGTACAGGAGCCAGCTTTTCTGGTTAGCGCTCGGGTGATCTGGCAGAATCCGGTAGACCGGCTCGACTACATGGGCCGCACGATTCACGCCCCCCAGGAAACCCTGCTGGCCGGGCTGGGTCTGGCCTCTCGGCTCTACCCGGTGCTGGAGCCCAGCCTGCTCTCGGCCCAACCCCAGATCTGTCAGCTCAACCCAATCCAGGTCTACGAGTTTATTAAGTCCACGGCTTGGCGGCTCCAGGACAGTGGTTTTGGCGTGGTGCTGCCGCCCAGCTTGGCGAATCAGGAGGGCTGGGCCAATCGCCTGGGGCTGCGGGTGCAGGCCGAAACGCCCAAGGGTAAACAGCGGCTGGGGCTCCAGAGCCTGCTGAACTTCAAGTGGGAGTTAACCATTGGCGGCCAGCGCCTCACCAAGGCCGAGTTTGACCGGCTGGTCGCTCTGGGTACACCGCTGGTAGAAATCAACAGCGAGTGGGTCGAGCTGCGGCCCCAGGACATCCGCGCCGCCCAGACGTTCTTCGCCAGCCGCAAGGACCAGCTGGCCCTGTCCCTGGAGGACGCGCTGCGGATCAGTACGGGTGACACCCAGGTAATCGAAAAGCTGCCGGTTTTGGGCTTCGAGGCCTCTGGCCCCCTACAAGAGCTGATCAACACCCTCACCTCTGGCAACCAGAGCGTTGAACCGATCCCGCCGCCCGCAAGCTTCCGGGGCGAACTGCGGCCCTATCAGGTGCGCGGTGTCTCCTGGCTGGCCTTTTTGCAGCGCTGGGGGCTGGGGGCCTGTCTGGCCGACGATATGGGGCTGGGCAAAACGCCCCAGCTGATCGGGCTGCTGCTGCACCTGCAAGAGCAAAACGCCCTGGAGCTGCCCAGTCTGCTGGTTTGTCCTACCTCGGTGCTAGGCAACTGGGAGCGAGAGGTAAAGCGGTTTGCCCCCACCCTCAAAGTCCTGGTACATCACGGCGACCGGCGCGCCCAGGGCAAGTCCTTTGCCAAGACGGTACAGGGCAACCATTTGGTGATCACCAGCTATTCTCTGGTACATCGCGACCTCAAGGATTTGCAGGGGCTGCGCTGGCAGGGGGTAGTGCTAGACGAGGCCCAGAACGTCAAGAATGCCGAGGCCAAACAGTCCCAGGCCGTGCGCCAGCTCGACGCCGAGTTTCGGGTAGCCCTGACTGGTACGCCGGTCGAAAATCGCCTCACCGAACTCTGGGCGATCATGGAC
Source organism: Elainella sp. (assembly GCA_046080625.1). GTDB lineage: Bacteria > Cyanobacteriota > Cyanobacteriia > Elainellales > Elainellaceae > Elainella. Next base: position 3,756 of record JBJTUI010000595.1, read on the forward strand.
TTTCTGAATCCGGGCTATCTGGGGCCGAAAAACTTTTTCCAGCGGCGCTTTGCCGTGCCAATCGAGCGCTACGGCGATACGGCTTCGCTCCGAACCCTGCGCTCCCTGGTGCAGCCCTTCATCCTGCGTCGCCTCAAGACCGACCGGTCGATCATTCAGGATCTACCCGAAAAGCAGGAGATGACCGTGTTTTGTGGCCTTTCTGCCGAGCAGGCCTCCGTCTATCAGCATCTGGTCGAGCAGTCCCTGGTCGATATCGAATCGGCTGAGGGCATCCAGCGACGCGGCATGATTCTGGCCCTGCTGACCAAGCTGAAGCAGGTCTGCAACCACCCGGTTCTGTTCAATGAGCAGGCGTTTAACAGTGCCGAAGCAGCGTTTCGGTCGGGCTCTGGCAAGCTCCAGCGTCTGGAGGCGATGCTAGAAGAGGTGCTGGCCGAGGGCGACCGCGCCCTGATCTTCACCCAGTTCGCGGAGTGGGGCAAGCTGCTGCAACCCTACTTAGAAAGCACCTTCAACCGCGAGGTGATCTTCCTCTACGGCGGCTCTTCCAAGAAACAGCGGGAGGAGATGATCGACCGCTTCCAGAACGACCCCCAGGGGCCGCGGATTTTCATCCTGTCCCTGAAGGCGGGCGGCGTCGGCCTCAACCTCACCCGCGCCAACCATGTGTTTCACTTCGACCGCTGGTGGAATCCGGCTGTGGAAAATCAGGCGACCGATCGGGTGTTTCGGATTGGCCAGACCCGCAACGTCCAGGTTCACAAATTTGTCTGCACCGGCACTCTGGAGGAGAAAATCCACGAAATCATCGAGAGCAAAAAGGCGCTATCGGAGCAGGTGGTGGGCACGGGCGAAAACTGGCTGACCGAACTCGACACCAACGCCCTGCGCGACCTGTTGCTGCTAGATCGGGCCGCCGTGATCGACGATGAAGCCAGCTAGATGATGAAGCCAGCTAGAGGCCAGCTCGGCCCTTGCGCTGTTCCAAGCAGTCTGAGCCAATTCTGTACCTTGCACTACGCAGGCAGCAGAGATAGGTGAGCTGTAGCGTCCCCCATGGTTTCACTTTGTCCCAACAGGGTGCAGTTGGGAAGCCAAACAGCTATAGCGCTACGCACTCAGCTTAGGCAGCTTGTACGAATAAGTTGATCACCTGGATCGGTCTACTGGCTTGAACAAGGGGCTTAAGCCCCTTGCCTGCTCAGGTTATTTTTACAAGACTCCTTAGGACAGAAGGGGGTATGGGGGCTGCGCCTCCAGCTAGGGGTTCCACCCCTGCACCCCGTCCTAACCAGAAAGACTATGGCTATATAAAACAAAAGAGCAGAGCGTCTGGGGCTCTGCTGTCCTGTGATCCAGGGGGTGCTCTATCGGAGCAAATCTATTGGATCGAACAAAAGAATGGATTCGGCCTAAAGCTGCCGCGACTCTAGGGCAGAAGCCAGTCGGTTGGCAGCGTCGGTAAGGAACTGCTGCGGGTCGGGCGGCGTTTCTTCAGCCCGCTTAAACTTCTCAAGGGCGCGGACAATCAGGAACACCACAAACGCGATCAGCAGGAAGTTAATCAGCGCGATCAAAACGTTGCCAGCGGGCAGGTCAGCCAGCCGATCGACACCAGCGGCCTGGGTCACGGGCGTGAGCAGCGTATCTGTCACCCAGGTCACAATTGCTTCAATCACCTTCCCGAACGCACCCCCGATCACAACCGCCACAGCCAGATCGACGACGTTACCGCGATTGATGAAATCCTGAAAATCCCTCAAAAAACCAGATGCTCTACGTCTTGCCATGATTTGTGCTCCTCGAGCACCAAATAAGAGTTACAGACCTGTTACACAGGTGCTGGTCGATGCAGTCCACCCGCGGTAGGAGAACCAACCCTCCCGCAGCAGAAAACCGCCTAGATGAGAAAACCTATCTGCGAGATCACCCCAGGGACACAGGCAAATTTATACCAGAAACTATGTAACACACAAATCGTTCAAAAACCTGCAATTTTCTAGGTTATATCGCCTAAGAGACCTCCAACGAAAGATTGATCCAGTAGGGGTTTGGCGGTCAATAGATTCAGCGCCTATTGACCACCAAGAGAGCTTGTCGAGATCCTCAGAAAATTACTCTAGCCGTTGGATCATTCTTTGCTTGGAGATCTCTTGGGGGTAATCTGGTGGATTTTGCAGTCGCCCGCAGCTACGAACTGGGTTATCAAGGCAGAATAGGGTTACATGCCCTGCCGGGTGCGCTAGGATTCTATAGAAAGCTGAGAATTGGGCTGCTCGATTGCGGTCCTGATCCTGAAGAACCCGATCACCTCGTTTACTTCGAGACGCTGAGGATAGACGACCCATGACCCAATCGATTCCTGCCAAGCCGAAAGCCGCACCCAATGAAGGGACTCGCCATCAACGCCTCATGGAGTTGATTGAAGCAGAGGACGCTGCCAATGGCGAAGTGGGTTGTGGACGAGATTTGGGAAGCAGAATTTCAGGCTATTTCAGCACTCGTGAATTTGCACTTGAAGAGGAAAAACTGAAGCATTTCTTGCAAGCGCATTTAGGACACATTTTGATGGAGCCGGATTTTGATTCCATCGCAACTCAGATTCAACGCCAGATTGAGTCTTTGGTCATTCCGGCTTCGAGTCAGTCCTTGGGTTCTGAGCCTCCAGCTTCAACAAGCGTCACAGCATATGTTCCAACGGAAGCACTCAAAAAACTATTTCAGTCACAGCTTGCTGAGTTTTGTTCCGAAACTGCCTTAGAACAACTGATTCAGTTTAGCCATCAGATCATCCACAAAGCCGTCCTTCGACCCCGGCATACCTGGTCTAGTCCGATTTGGGTACTGAGAGGCGAAACGCAGATCTATATTGCTCAAGCAGCAGGGATTGAGGAGGCGATCGCTAAAGTCAAAACTCAGCATCCTCAAGAAACGGGGAAATTGGAAGTCATCACGGTTGGAGGCATTTTGGCACCTGATCAGGTGATCTCTCTAGATACAAACTTGTTATAACGCTCTCATCTTGAGAGAACTTTCTAGAATGAGCATAACGGCAAAGCTCAACGGCTGGCAATACCTTTAACGCCCAACCCAAACCTCTCAACAGTCCGTTGCAGCGACGTGTTAGCCTTTCGCGATCGCCCATCACTAAACTAGACCAACACTTCTCTGCGATCGCACCCCAAACCCCATTCTGGAACTGCTAACTCAGACTTAAACCTCCCTATATTCACCCTTTTTGACTCATCTAAAATCCCTTGGGACAATGCACTCTGAGCAAGATCTCGAATAGCTTAACCTCTGCAACCTGGGGGGCGATCGCACACCCACAGATAACAAAACAACACCGGGGTCTAGGCGCGATCGCCCCCTAACCTGTCGGGTCGCTTAACGCTCACCATATCGTGATAAATAACGTACCTTTTTGACAATCAGATCACAATCTGGGACGTGTTGCTGTGAGTGAAACTGAACTGGACTTGACTGTTGCAATTGGGGGGCGATCGCCAACCTACCAATAACTCACAAACACCGAAGCGTTGAAGGCTAACGCTGCTGTTCAGCGGTTGCAAACTGATTTTGCTTCTCCACGAGCCAGAACCGACAATCCGTTGCAACAGCGTTGTTAGCTGAGAGACGCACCGACTGCCTTGGCTGACCCTAACTTTGCCACTCCTAAACTACCTCAAAACCACCGCCCTCACCTACCGTACTCTGGGTGCTTTTCGTCACAATAGACAAGCTTGAACTACGGCCTCAACCTGCTAACTGCGCGTTGCTTTGTCACTGATGGAATGACTCGGTGAACGAGTGGAAGGACGGATTGCGGAGCCAGCTAACGTTCCGATTCACCTGCGTTGATAATGTTTTGTTCTCCTCCGATACCTCTCTATTCGCAGGTGCAATCGGGTTGTTGTACTGCGATGACTTGTCTGATTGTGAAGTACTGTGCTGATTTACACTTGATTCAGCGGGAGCGTGAACCAGAATACCGCCCCTTGACTAGGACTTTCAAGCCCAATGATTCCACCATGAGCCAGAATAACCTGTTGACAGATGTATAATCCTAATCCCAGTCCAGGTAGATACTGGGTTTGCTGACCTCGCGTGTAGGGTTCAAAAATCGTCTCTTGCTGGATCGGAGAAATTCCCACTCCGTTGTCTTGAACAATGACTTTCAGCATGGAGCCACATCTTGCCGCATCCAACGTCAGAGTAATTCCGGGTGGATTGTGACTGATTGCGTTGGCGATTAAATTACTAAATACGCGCTCGATTTGTTGAACATCTACCTCTATCAGAGGAAGATCAGGCAAAATTTGATTTTTGACTTGAACATTTTGCTTGATCATATCTGAGTGAAAGTCTTGCAGGATAGTTGTGACAATCGTACTGAGATGAGTCGGCTGCCGATGCAAAACAAGGTCTATTTGAGAGAAGGTTTGGGCATCGAGAAATCTGTTCATTAGGTGAAGTAAGCGATCGCCGCCGTGAATCAACTGTTTCATTTCAGTTTCAGAGAGTTGGATGGGTTGATGGGCAGGAGTGCTTTCCTGAATTGATCGCAGCAACATCAGTGAACCCATAACCGGGGTGCGAAGATCGTGAGTAATACTATGAAGGAACAATTGCAGCCGTCGGTTTGATTCTAATTCTGATTGTTTAGACTGTTCATAAAGGTAAACACCAAATTCACAAATGACGCAGACGAGAATAATTTCAACTGTATAGGAAAAACTATAAATCGATTGGCCAGCAAAGGTAGCTAAACCAATTAGTGGATAAACTAGAAAATAAAACGCAATTGGAACAATCTGAGCCAGAAAATGCAATCGCCAATAAACTGGAACAATCACAGCTTGCGCCATAAACATGATAGTGGAGGGAGAGCTAGGGATGCCAAAATATCCACTGAACAACATTTCTGGAATAAATGCGATCGCCCACGGCATTAGGACGAGCATGATAGCCGGATGCTTACGCCCCCAAGCACTTCTCCAAACTAAAATCAGACATCCGAACAAACTAGTGAATAGAATTTTATGAACTATAAATCTGAGTTGAATGTCTTCTAGTGAAATGGCTAGATTGTTTCGTTCGATTGTTTGCGACAGTTGCTCAGGATGGATAAAGACCTCGTAGAAACCCGCTAGACCGGCAATGCTCACATAGATCGCGGCTAATCCTACCGCAAGACAGAAGCGATGTCGAATAAGGCGATCGCGCCACTGGCGATATTCTAAAGAAACTGGCTGTGGATGAACGATCACTTGCCAAATCTTTCTAAGCTGCACAAGTTAACCTCATGAGATCATGGCTCAGACTACTTAGTTTATGAGATCTCGTTCTATAAAAAAATGACTGATCGGTTAAATTTCAACCGTCGATCGGTCATTTTAGTTTGACGAGTTGATCAATGCACGCCGTTTTCAACTATGGCAACTTCAAAGGGAGTGATGCGTTTAGTCACTCAAGTTGTTGAATGGAGATTTGTTTGTATGTCACTAAAAAAATTGGTTGAATTCTCTCAATTTGCAATCGGGCTGGGAATTGTTCTGCTCTGGATTCAGCCGATGGCAATGGCTGAATCGGTCAGACTCTCAGCGGAACAAGTGCTAGAACAAGTTTTTCGCTCCGATACTCCGTTGCCCGGTTCAACAGAGGCGAGACATCAGAATCTACTCAGGGTCAGATCACAAGTTCTCGAATGGATGGGGAGCTATCAGGGAGTTCGAGCCGAAAATGGTCGTTCGGTCATTTCATTTGAGCGGGGGTCAATTCCGGTAAGGGTACTCTTTAGAGAGAATGGAGAACCCGATGCGATCAACGCTTCTGAATGCCCAACAACATCAGTTCCGATCAGCCAAGCCCCTAGCGAATATCGAGAATTATTATCTGAGTGTCCGAATCTCACGCCTTAGCGCATCAGTCCAGAGCGCAGGGCAATCACCGCAACTTGAACCCGATCATTGACCTGAAACTTAGTCATAATGCTGCGTAAATGAGCTTTGACGGTGCTTTCGCTCATAAACAATGCTTGAGCGATTGCGCCGTTACTTTGCCCTGCAACAATCAGTTTTAACACTTCTATTTCTCGATCGCTCAAGCTAAACGAGGTTTCAACGGATGCTGCTTGCAGTTGACCGACCACGCTGCGGACTTTTTCATCAAGATAGAGTGCGCCAGATTGGACGACTGCGATCGCATCAATAATTTGCGTGACTTCTGCGCCTTTAATGCAGTAAGCATCAGCCCCATTTGCTAATGCTAAAATCGTTTCTCGCTCTGTAGCATGGGACGTAAGTATGACAATCCGAATCCCTGGACAAGCTGCTTTGATTTGCTGAGTAGCAAGAATTCCATTGAGGCGTGGTAAACCAATGTCCATGATGACGATGTCTGGTTTCAGTGTCAGAACCAAGTTCACACCTGCATCACCCTCGACTTCTTGACCCACAATTTCAAAGTTTGGGCAACGACTGAGCGCGTGCTGCAACCCTAACTGCATGAGCGGATCATCTTCCACAATAAAAATTCGGACAGGTTGCGAATTAGGGAGGGACATGACTGGCTGACAAGCGGCGACGAATTTTCAATACCAATATAGATGAATTCTGATTGTGCCAATCACCTCGCACAACCTGCTTGACAGAGACAGATTTGAGCATTGACCAACTTTAGATACTTGCAGAAGAGTTGCCCCAAGAGTGGCCATACTGATAGTCCAAGCAGTACAACTATTAATAGACGGAATTTTTCTGCCTAAGATCCCAAAATGGACGGATAGGCAGAATCTTTCCGCCTAAGATCCCAAATTACTACTTATGCCGATTATTTCCGCATAATACACCGTTTAAGCTGATTCGCGAGAATCTT
>JBJTUI010000596.1:0-3505 GCA_046080625.1 Elainella sp.
AACGAAGCGAACAACTCATTGGACTGGGTACTGTGTCAATTTGACAGAAACCTGCGATGAAGGAACACCGAATCTGATTATTAATGTGGAAACAGTACCAGCGACCAAGATGGACGTGGATTTAACTCAACTGATTCATGACAAGTTAGCAGAGAGGGAATTATTACCAAATGAACACTTCATGGATACTGGCTACATCAGTGCTGAAGACCTGGTAAACATGAGACTTGTCGGGTAATAAAAGCCAAAATCCTCGAAACCCTCATCTGACAAGCCTTACAGATATTTTGGGCAAGAATCGCTGTAACCCTTATGCCATAAGCCATTCAGCCTTTTTTTGAGTTATTACCCGACAAGTCTGATCTAAAAACTGCTGTAAGTACCAAATGGTAATCCGGCTTTCTGGCCGATTTTCCCTGACTATCTAGCTGCATGAGGATAACCTTGTCAAGCAGTCGCAGGGGCGAGGCTATCAAACCCAGATCAATCAATTGTTACGCGCGCCTAGCTGGCCACAGCCTGCACAAACCGCTTGACTTCGCCGCAGGCAATGTAGGACTTGCCATCGGGGCCGGGTTTGACCTCATCCACGACGTAGAGCATGCCTTCCTCGCGCACCGAACGGGGGAAGCGCATGTTCCAGTCGGGTTCGTAGCCGTCCGAGACAACGCGCGCCCGCAGCTTGCTGCCTTCTTTGACGCACTGCACCAGAATGCCGTCGCCTACGCTATCGGTAACGGGCAGGTCAGCGGCACTGGCTGGACCTTTGGCGGCTTTGCCACTGCTGGCGGGTCTGGCTCGCCGCTGGTAGGTGGCGAACTGATCGACCTCGCCCGGTTTAGTCAGCCGGGTGATCGTCCCCTTGGCTCGGTAGAAGCTGCCGTCATTCGAGACTTCGAGCTGCTCGACCACATAGCGGGCTCCCTCGGCTCGAATCGCCCGGGGAAACTGGACGTTCTTGGTCTGGTCGTAGCCATCCGTAACCACCTTCACCCGCAGCTTGCCGCCTTCCCGGACGCAGTGCAGCTCGACACCCGCACCGACCTCGGTGACAACCGGCATGGCATAAACCTCTTCGCCAGCGGTCACGCCTCGTCCGGCTAAGTCACTGCGGTTGCGGGACAGGCTCTGATAGGTCTGGTCGCGCAGTTCCTTGCGGCCCGCGTTGCCCAAGGCGCGTTGGGCAATCCGACCTGCGAAATACTCCAGCTGCTCAATTTCTTCAGCGATTTCAAAGTTCTCGTTCAGGCCCTTGGCCTGGAGGTCTTGCACCAGAGTTCGCAGCAGCTGCTCTGCCTCGGAGTGGCGGCCCTGCTCGGCCCAGTCCAGCGCCCTGTCTTTGGCTTTGGCAATCGTCAGGCGGCTGAGTTCCAGCATCACCTGGCTGGAGGCTGCGGCGCTAGCTTCTTCAATCGTGCCAACTTTCGCCGTCACCTCCGCCGTGCCCGTCACGTACTGAATGCGGCCCTCCTGCACCACGTCAGCGCTGTAGTGCAGCTTCATCACCGGCAGGTCGCCCAGGGGAGCTGTGGCCAGATCGAGGCTGAGTCCCAGCAGCTTGTCTTCGCCTTCGTAGAGGTCGCCCAGGCTGATCACGCTCTGGCCCGCCGCGTTCTGGCTGACCTGGGCCAAACTGAGCGTATCCACCAAACTGACGCCCTCGGCCAACTCCAGGGTGATGGTGAGGTTTTGACCCACCACGGCCCGCAGGCTGTCCAGCTCAATGCTGAAGACTTCTGTGGCTTCGTCGATGCTCTGGATAAAGTAGAAGTTGCCCTGGGCGGCGCGGGCCATGCCGATCAGCAGATCTTCGTTGAAGCCTTGGCCAAAGCCCAGCGTGGTAGTAGTGACGCCCGCTTCAGCTTTCTGGGCGGCGGTGGCGGTGAGGACACGCGGATCTTGAATGCCGACGTTGGCATGGCCGTCGGTCAGCAGCAGCACCCGGTTGATCCTCTGGGGGTCGAGCTGGCTCTGCACATCTTCGCAGCCCTTCAACCAGCCGCCGGACAGGTTGGTCAGGCCACCGGCCCAAACCCGCTGAATTGCAGCTTGCAGGGCAGACCGATTGGTGACGGCCTGGGGCGGCACGACGGTATCCACATGGTCATCGTAGACAATCATCGAAAGCCGGTCGGTGGGTTCGAGCTGTTCGACCACGGCTTCGGCGGCTCTGAGGGCATGGTGCAGCGGTGCGCCCGCCATCGACCCGGAGCGATCAATCACCAGAGATAGGTTGAGGCTGCGGCGAGCCGTTTCCGGTAAATCAGCCCGAAATCTCAGCAAAAGGTTGGTTTTTAGGCCTGATCCAGCCGGTAGAATAGCTTGATCAAAGTCATAGCCTGTTTTAATCATGGATACCTCTAGAACTGGGACAGTTATGGTGTCCCCCTAGGATGCCCACGACGGCACAGCCTGTGATAATTAATACTCGTAAAAGCTGGATTGGCTTCTAATTGGTCCCCTAAATTCCTTGCTTTCAGGGACTGTCTCAAACCACATCGTCTCAAACCACACTTTCAGGTTTCTAAGAACGGTAGGGTGTATCAAATCTGAACAGCTAATTGATTTTTTCCGGTTAAATTCTGGATAGCTTTTGATAGATCAGCTAAAAACTAATCTTTCCTTTGAAATCGCTGTTAATCTTGCTGTTCAACGTAGCGCTGTATGAGCGGAACTTGAAAGCTGTAGACTCGGCGTGGAGAATTTCTCGGCAAATCAGTTTGCGGAGGGTTGGGGGCTTGCAAACAAATAGAACCCCAGTCATTCTAGAAGGGATGGAGCAGGGAGATACCGTCCTTGGGCCAGAATCTCTAGAGAAGGGTAGCCCTTAACAATGCTCAATGAAACGATTAAAGCGACGCTTAAAGATGCCGCTCGGAAGCTGACTGGGCATCGGAAGCGAGATTTCATGGCAAAAGTCGCTGAAGACTATTTTTGGGGGTCCGCTCGGAAAACGGAAACGGTATTCGGCTGGAATCGAGATAGTGTACAACTTGGGGTAGTGCCCTTTCGTAAAGGATAGAGGAAAATAGATAGAAGTTGGCTTCTCACCCCCCATCAGTTCCTCATGAAACCCTACCTGATTTGCCCAAGCTGCGGCTCTGATGATGTGATGAAAAATGGCACCACTCGACGCGGCAAGCAAAACTACAACTGCCGTGACTGTGGCCGTCAATTTGTCGAAAATCCGCAGTGGAAACCCGTTGACCCCGATACCCAAGCGACACTCGATCGCTTGCTGCTCGAACGAATTCCCTTAGCTGGGATTGCCCGAGTTCTCCAAGTTGGAGCAGCCTGGTTGCAGCGCTACGTCAACCGCCTCTTGAGTGCTGTGCCACGCTGTGCCAAGGTGCAGTCCAAGGCACGCGGGCCGATTGCACTTCAGATGGACGAGCTGTGGTCGTTTGTGGACCACAAAGGCAACAAGCAGTGGGTGTGGCTGGCTCTGGACGTGGCGACTCGTGAGATCGTCGGTTGCTGGGTAGGAGACCGCTCTAGCAAGTCG
>JBJTUI010000597.1:0-8515 GCA_046080625.1 Elainella sp.
TGCCAGCCATGGCGCCCGACGCGGGCACGCCGCTGAAATCCATGGTGCAGCTGGGACTCGATGGCTTGGGCTGGCTGTCGCCACCCGTCCCGCCAACCCCACGCCTGGTGCAGCAACCCGAACCCATATTGGTCAAACTCAACCAGAGTTTCCGCTGCTAAAACCGCAGGCGCTTCGGTGAAGACCAGACGGCGCAGATCGTCCTGCTGGGCCACTTCTAAAAACGCCTGACAGCCGACCACCAGCTGTTCCCAGGGATCGGTCAGAGGCTGGATCTGCCTGCCGGTGTGGGCTGTGATTTCACTGTAGGCTTCGGCCACCACGGCTCGAAAGACGCCCAGCTTGTCACCAAATTGATGGTATAGGGCTCCTCGGGTAATTCCTAGCTCGCTGATGATTTCCTCGGTGCTGGTGGCGGTATAGCCCTTGGTGGCAAACAGCTGGCGGGCTCGATCCAAAATGGCGCGACGGGTGCGGCGGGTTTGTTCAGCCTTGGTTAATTTTGCGGGCATTTTTATGGGCATTTTTGCGGGCAAGTTTGCGGGCAAGTTTGCGGGCATCGCGGGCATGGCTCAGCGTCAGCGGCTGGATTGCATCGAACTCCAACCAGCTTAGCAAAACATTCAGACAGTATGTATCTTGACAGACGGCACCAGGGCTCTCTATCTTAGATACATACAGATTGTATGTTTTGTGAAAATTGTTTTCCCAGGAGGTCGGCATGTCAACTGAACTCAGTACCCGTCAGGCCACACCAGCCGACATTCCATTTCTGGCCCGAATCGAATACGAGGCCTGTTTGCCGCCGGACGGCCATTGCTTCTGGGACGAGCTGCTGGTAGACACAGGCACAGCTACCCTGGACTTCATTGCTGCAAAGCTGAAGGCCGATGCTTCCAATTGGGGCCGGGTAGAGGAGTTTCTGATTCTGGAGGAGCAAGGCCAGCCGATTGCCGCTGCCGCCGGATATTGCCCCAATGGCGCAGACTATCGCCCCTTAAAGCTCTCGGCCCTGGAGCAGTTGGCCCAGGAATTGGGCTGGTCGTCGCAAACCAGGCAGCAGTTTTACGAGCGTTATGAGCAGTTCTGGCAGCTCGACCCCCAGATGACCTATTTGCAACCCCAAGCGCCCTGGCTGATCGAAACGGTGGCAGTGCTGCCAGAAGGGCGGGGGCGCGGTCTGGGGAAAGCCCTGCTGAGGGCGATGTTGGACTGGGGACGTTCCCAGCACCATTCCCATGCTGGCATCATGATCATCAACGGCAACGAGGCCGCAAGGCGCACCTACGAATCGGTGGGATTCAAGCCCTATCAAACGTTCTATTCTGATTACTTTGACGATACGTTTGTGGGAATTACCAAGTTTCGCTGCTGTCTATAGCAATTGTATAGTGCTACGCACTTAGCCTAGGACAGAAGGGTGTATGGGAGCTGCGCCCCCAGCCAGGGGTGGAACCCCTGCACCCCGTCCTAACCAAAAAGACTGTAGCTATAAATTCAGAAAAATCAAGCGGGGAAAAGTCTAATGACCTTAAAAACAGCAGCTGTCGTTGGGGCGAGTCGCGGGATTGGGCTGGCCGTGGCCGAATATTTTGCGCCCCGGTTAGATCGCTTGATTAGCGTGTCTCGAACTCCGGCTCCGGTGGGCGAGTGGGTTCAGGCCGACCTGTCGGAGCTGTCGGGGGTGGAAGCCGTCGCGAACGCGGTTGGGAATGATGCTCTGGATGCGCTCCTCTATATGGGCGGCACCTGGGAAACCCACGCCTTTACCCGTCAATACAGCTTCGAAGCCTGTTCTGATGCCGATATCAGCCGGGTGATCGCGGTGAATCTGGTGGCTCCGATCCGGCTGGTCAAGGCGTTGTTGCCAGCCCTGCGGCGCTCCGAGAATCCCAAAATCATCTTCATGGGTTCGCTGTCGGGCCGGGATAATTTTTCGGGTCGAGAAGTGGCAAACAGCGCCTCTAAGTTTGGGCTGCGGGGCGTGGTGCATGCCCTGCGCGAGGAGCTGCGCCCCCAGCAAATTGGCGTGACGGTAATCAATCCGGGGAACGTCGGGACACCGGAAGTGCTGGCCGATTTGGCTGCCGATAGTCTATTGGGCGGCGAGGCGATTCCTCTGGCCGACCTGCTCAGGGTCATCGATTGTGTGCTCTCCCTATCGCGGGCCAGCTGCGTCAAGGAAATCGATCTGCCCGCCATGCTGGGCGAGGGAGCCTAGGCGGCTGGGGTCAGCCAGAACCAGCCGCGTCAAAAATCTGAGACAATCGAACCATGATTTCAGACGTTTTTTACCTAATCCGCTCCAGAGCCGACGGTCAATATTTGGTCGCCCGTCCCCGCGTCGCTGCCGACCCCGATGCTGCTCCTAGCCCTGGGTTTCTGCTGATGTTTAAGGAACATGCCGATGCCCTGAGCTATTTGAATACCCACGGAGCAGGTGTTGCCGATCGGTTCGCGGTTGAGTCGATTCCCGGCTCCCAGCTGAAGCCGCTGATGGGCCGCTGGGGCTTTACGGGGATTGGCATGGTGCAGGACCCGCTGGTGCCCACGATTGATTTTCTCCAGCAGAGCCTGCTATGAAGCTGAGTCGGCGACGGCTGCTCCAGGCGAGTTTGGCCTTGGGGGCGGCGTCTACGGTGGGTGGACAGGCCAATCTTCAGCTGCCAGCCCTATCCCGTCCTGTCCCGTTTGGTTCAACTCCACAGCAAACGACTTCAGCCAGCGGCTATAGCGCTCCAACTGCGGAACTGCTGGTGCGCTGCTGTGATTTGGCCGGTGAGCAATACCACCGCAGCCAGGGAGATCCCGACTATGATGGCAACATTCAAACCCTGGGCGAATACGGCAGCTACGCGGCTCGGCTCGACCAATACCAGCAGATTCAGTCGTTTCGCCTGCACCAGCCCAGTCTCGCTAACCTATCGACGATTGCAGCAAGATTCACCCCAGGATTTGCCCTCAGCTCAGCTGCTTTTGGGTTGAACAACCTGCTCTGGGGCTATGCCCTCGTGTCTAATACCAGCAATATTATTGCCCTGCGGGGCACCCAGACCGAGGCCGAAATGGCGGTGGGGGCCAGCTGGCTCCAGGTTGCGTTTGGCCCCAGGTCGAGCCGAGTCCATGCCGGGTTTCACCTGATCTACCAGGGGTTGATTGGCCAACTGCGTCAGGCCGTCGAACAGTTTGATCCCGATCTACCCTGCTACATCACGGGCTACAGTCTGGGCGGTGCCGTGGCGGTTTTAACGGCTGCAACTCTGGCCGAGGGCCGACTCAAACCACAACTGCGGGTCTACACCTAAGCGATGCCGCGAGTCGGCAATCCGGCTTTTGCCCGGACCTACAATCGGCTTGTTCCCCACACCTATCGTGTTATCAACCAGGCCGACTGGGTGCCGACTTTACCGCCAGACAGAATTCAAGGGGCGAGCTACACCGATGTGGGTGAACCCTGGTTCTACTATTCACAGTGCGGTACTTTTGACCGCAACCACGCAATTAGCACCTACCGTCGCGCTGTAGATCGAGGCCTCCAGCAAGCTCCCCTGGCTGAATCGAGCAATAATTGCTCCTAGCGATTTGGATTGGGCGGTTCCGAGGCGAGACTGGTTCCGAGGCAAGATATAGTTGTGTGGCTAGGGCGTGTCATCAATTAAAGTCAGAAACTTTGAAGACTCAACAGAACCACGCCCGCCTCAACAAACCAAGCTAGGGGCTGAAGCCCATGATTGCGCTCAGGGGATAATTGATCGCAGCCCCTAGCAAATCTCACGGAAAGCTACCAGAGAGCCATAGTGTTGTTTTTTGTGTAGATGACGTTGTGTAGGTGACTAGGTGATTGCAGGAGTGGAGACAGAACATGAGCAAATTCAACCGCCGCCGCATGTTGCAGGCTGGCTTAGCCGTCGGCACGCTCGCCGCCGCTGCCGGACAGGCCACCGCCCAGGAGGCGCAGCTAGGACAGGACGAACCCCAGGACCAGAAACAGGTCCAAAAGCTGGCCCAATCCGGCAGCCCCAATCCAAACAACCCAGGCTATGACCGCCCCCTGTCGGGGCTGCTCGTGCGAGCCTGTGGCCTAGCCGTGGCCCAGTTTCTGCTCAGCCAGACGGACCAAAACTACGATGGCTCGATCAACGCCTTGGCCGAATATGACACCCGGTTCAACCGCTACCGTCAGCTGGCCTCGTTCCGGGCAGCCCAGCTTTCTCTGGCTGAGCAGGCCAGTCCGGATGCCGATCTAACTGCTGACGGTTTTACGGCTAGCAATCTGGCTGCTAGCAATCTGGCTAACAAAACCGCCCCTGAATCAGCTGACCCCGCCAGCCAGGTCGCCATCAGAGTGCAGGAAGTGTTTTTTGGCTTTGCGCTCACCTCTGACACCCACCACATCATTGCGCTGCGGGGCACCCAGACCGAATTTGAATGGCTGGGCAATATTTCCTCGCGCCAGGTCAATTTCCGCAATCGCGAACCCCAATATGGCCGGGTGCATCGCGGGTTCCAAACTTCGCAGGAACAGATTATTACCCAGGTTCGCCGGACGATTCCCCAGCTCGATCCGGCCCTGCCGCTAATTATTACTGGCCACAGTTTAGGTGGGGCCGTGGCCATGCTGACGGCTGCCGATCTGGCCCTCGACAACAGCTTCCCCGCTCGGCAAATTCGCGTCTATACCTATGGCAGCCCGCGAGTGGGCGACTCAACCTTTGCAGGAACCTACAGCCGGTTAATCGGGCAAACCTATCGGGTGGTAAACCTGGCCGACACGGTGCCCATGACCCCTCCCAGCGCTTTCCGGGGCGACTTGTTCCAGCATGTGGGGCAAGAATGGGCCTACCTGACCCAGCTGGGCGACACGGGGATCAACCACGCCATTGAAACCTACCAGACGGCAATCGACCGGGGCGTGGAGGTCAGCCAAACCCGCACCTACCCGATGTCGGCAGTGAATTGCGTTTAGCAAATCGCGTTTGGCAAACTCTCGCGTTTTGTAGATTCTCGGACAGCAGGCCGATGCTCAGGTCCAGCCCATGAGTTCTGCCACCTGACTGGTCAGGGCTAACGGATCAAACGGTTTAGCAATCGCCCCTTTCACACCCAGTTCGGCCAGCTGACCGGCCAGATCGTTCGACTGAATCAGATCCACCTTGGCCGTGAGCAACACGACCGCAAAGGGCGCTTGGGGCAGATCGGTAGTTTTAGCCAGGGATTGGAGCTGCTGGAGAAAGGCGAAGCCATCCATTTCCGGCATCATTAGATCTAAAATAATTCCGTCTGGAGCAGTCTCTTGAGCCAGCCGCAGACCCTCTGCGCCCGAACTCGCAGCAATTACCTGCCATCCGGCAATGTCTTCCAGGCAGCTGCTAACTACTTCACGAACTGGCTCATCATCCTCGATGACCAACACTAAATGCTCGGACACAGATCTACTCCATCAAAGCTTTCACAGGTCCAAACCTTCTCACAGGCTTAAACGGCAAGCTTTAAACCAGACTTTAAACCCAAGCTTTAAACAGAGAGAGCGGGTAGGGTGAACCAAACGGCCTGAAAATGAGCCCCAGATCACCAAGCCGACTAAAGAATTCAGCCTAGAAAATGATCTGAGTCCACCCAGACAATCTTGGTTCACCAGCTACCCGTTGAATGTTCCTCAACCTTAAAGTGACCCGTGAATAGAATTCAGTGTAGCGACCAAATCTGAAGTTTTTTTGAAGTTGCCCAAAAACATCTGCTAGCCCTCAGTTCGAACCCTGACCCGCTTCTCCCGCTTCCCACAGCGGCAGGGTGAAATAGAAGCGGCTGCCCTGGCCCAGGTTGCTTTCGGCCCAAATCTGGCCCTGGTGGTGCTCCACTAGCTTGCGGCAAATCGCCAGCCCCAGCCCCGTACCGCCTTTCTGGCGCGAATCGGAAGCATCGACCTGCTGGAACTGCTCGAAGATGCGCTCTAGCATGTTGGCCGGAATGCCTCGCCCCTGATCGCTGACCTCAAACAGGGCATAGCCAGAGGCCGGGGTCGGAGAGGGAAAGCCGGGGGGCAAAGCCTCAGTTCGAGTCACCGAAACCCGAACCGTCTGGCCTGCTGTCGAAAATTTGATGGCGTTACTCAGCAGGTTAGTCAGGGTCTGGACGACCGCATCGGGGTTGGCCCAAACTTGGATTGGGGTGGCCTGGGCTACCAGGGTAATCTGATGCTGGCCGGCGCAGGGGCGCAGGGTTTCGAGCGCTTGGTTGAGCAAAGTTGCCGCGTCACAGGTCTGCATTCGCAGCTCCAGCTTGCCCGACTCCAGCCGCTGGAAATCGAGTAAATCGTTGATCAACCGCACCAGCCGGTCGGTTTGTTCAGCAGCAACCTGCACCATGCGTTTACTTTTCTCGGGCTTGTGATCAAACACCCCGGCGGCCAGCAGCCCCAGAGATCCGCGAATCGCCGTCAGGGGGGTACGCAGCTCATGGCTGACGATCGAGACAAACTCGGTTTTCATCTGGGCCACGGCTCGACTCTTGGTGACATCTTCGATGGTGCCGACATAGGACACCAAATTGCCAGACTCATCAAAAATCGGCACGGTCCGGGCGCAGATATAGCTGACTGAGCCGTCCTGGTGCAAAAAGCGGACATCGCTGTAGGTGTTGCCGCGCTGGTGGGTTAGGTCGTCGCGCCACTGGGTCAACAGCCAGGGCAGATCGTCCGGGTGGATAAATTGCGTCCAGCCATAGCCCAGCGATTCGGGCAGAGAATAGCCGCAGCTTTTCTGGGCGTGAGCATTGCTGTAGATGGTTTGGCCGTAGGCATTGGTCATAAAAATGCCGATGGGCGCACAGTCGCAGAGCAGACGGAACAGGGCTTCGCTGGTGCGGAGCGCCGCTTCAACCTGCTTCAGTTCGCGCAGGTCAAACAGGGTCGAGCGACTCATAATGAACCGGCCACTGCCATCCCGCAGGGCAGTAGCATTCAGGCTGACCGGCATCACCGAGCCATTTTTGCAAATAAACTGGATCTCCTGGTTGTTGATTCGGCCCCGCGCCACAAATTCACCAAAGTGGGTGTTAAACAGCTCAATGCTTTCAGGCGTGAGAAAGTCAGTGATGGGGCGGCCCAACACCTCATGCCGCCGGTAGCCCAGCCAGTCCAGCTCCGTGTCGTTGATCCGCACATAGCAGCCGTCGTCATCAAGGGAGTGGTAGACACAGGGCGCTTGGTTGTAGAGGTCTTCCACCTCATAGACGGCCCGCCTGGCAGCCTGCTCAGCCGTCTGTCGCTGTTGAATCTCCTGCTCGAGCAGGTAAAACACCCCAATCAACAGCCCGAAGCTGAGGCCATAGCCCAAAACATTGGTTAGCCGCGAGAGCTGTAGGCCGATATCTGCATCCTGGGACCGCTGGGTCAACAGCAGATATTCGGCGTCAATCATCTCGCTCAGCAGCTTTTGAATCCGCTGTTCGATCTCGACATCGGCCTGGGTAAGCGCCGATTGGGCCTCCAGATCTTCAGGAAAGTTGCGCTGAATCCCAATCGACTGGCGCAAGCTGCTGAATCGCTGCTGAATTAAAGGCTGCAAGCTCTGGACTCACCGCTCCTGCTCTGGATTATCTGCCGTGATCTGCTGGAGCTGACTCAGCGCTACATCTGTAGACTGTAGGCCAGAGCGGAACATCTGGAGAAAGACTTCACTTTCGCTGATCACATAGCCCCGTCGTCCTAACACCACGTCCTTGATGCCAATATTGACCTGGTCAATTCCGTGTAGCACTTGGTAGGTATGTTGAACCTCGTGATAGCTCTGGATCAATTGATAAACGCTGTTGTAGGAAGAAAACCCTACCAGGCAAAGCAGAGCCAAAGCCAGCCCCAGCCCTATTCGCATCAGAATCCGATCCTGCGGCTGCCGCAGCCGGGTCCAAAGCAGTTTGAGCCAGAGCAGCCGGGTCGAAAGTAGCCGGGTCCAAAACTGCTGGGTCCAAAACTGTCGGGTTCTAAATTGCCGGGTCCAAAGCAGTTTGAGCCAGAGCAGTCTGAGCCAGAGCAGCCGAATCCAAAATTGCCCTTGCGTCCGCCACCAGATCCGGGATCTCTTGGCCAGCCCCAGGACTCCCCCCAGCTTCATGGCTCGGTCTCCTCAACAGCATGAGATTGGCCCGGTAGAGGCAGATTGACAGCCTGGGGAGGGTGTGGTCGGAGCGGGGCTACAGCCTGGACAGACCGGGGGCTACCAGCCTGTTTCAAGCGTGCCAGAATCTGTTCAATCAGGGCCGGGGCCGGATGGGTTTTACAGAGGTAATCGTCCGCTCCGGCTTGAAAGGCCTGGTCTATCGAATCGTTGTCCCCATGCTTAGACAGAAAGAGGATGGGCAGATCGCGCCACTGGGGGTCATGCCGCAGCAATCGGCAAATTTGATAGCCGTTACAGTCGGGCATTTCATTGTCCAGAATCAGCAGATGGGGCGAGGCGGTTTGTAGGCCAGACCAGACCTGGTGAACGTCCGTGATGCCAAACACCTGCACATTCCG
>JBJTUI010000598.1:0-3623 GCA_046080625.1 Elainella sp.
CTGTTCTGACATCATTGCCTGTTCTCCCTGAAACGCTTGTTGATGTCATTGTCCAGGATGTTGAGAGCATTCCTACAAGCCCTGCTACACCTTGCTTTTAGCCTTTGCTCCTGCACTCATTGCGCATCGCGTGGGAATAAAGGTGCAAAGGCCCGTGGCAAATAGCGACATGCTGACCAAATAGCTTGTCGTTGCCGCATCTAACCCGAGCGCGCTGGAGATCAGCAGCGATGGCGTCACGATACCCACAAAGGCGGCGAGAACGTGCTGAATTGCCACAAAAATTGACTCAGCCAGAGGCGGGCGATCATAGAGCCCATAGAGCAACTCGGAGTTTTTGGGTTTCAGATCTGTTGTCCGATCGGGCAAGCTTTGGTCTTCAGATAGGTCACTGTTATAATCTCTGTCATAATCTCTGTCAACCCCTTCTCGCTGTACCATAGAATTCAAATCCCCTTACTACAACACCTAGCCCTTACAACAGGCTTTCCCATAGCTCTAGCCAAGCGAGCTTGAATAGACTTACAGCGATTTTCATTTCAGTTAGCTAAAGGAGGGGGTGTGGGGGCGCTGTCCCCACGCAGAGGCGTAGCCCCTGCACCCCACTGTTAATCCGTTAATCCGTGGTTTATTGATCTGAAAACTGCTGTAAGCCCCAAGCATTGTAAAAGTCTCTAACAATTTGAAAAAGTACCTTAAGCTACACAATAAATTCTTCACTCGGTTATTTTGGTATAGATTTTGAGTATAGAAATTCATCTATGCAGACATCTCTGTATAATAGCTCCGGTAGTAGCTGAAGGTAGCTGGAGCTGGCTGTCAGAGAAGGCTGGCTTGCGCTCAAGGCTTCTCATTTTCCATCTAAATCTCGGGAGTATATTGCAATGATGAAAGGTTTTGTGCGTCAACTGCTGCGCGGTGCTGTTTGTCTGATGCTAGTTGCAGGGCTGCTGTGGGGGACTGGTCTGGCGGCTGAGGCGGCCCCACTGCTCAAGCCCTATGCGACAATGGCCCAGGCTACAGCTAGTCCTGAGCTGTCTGAGGCTGAAAAAGCTGCACAGGCCGAATTTGAGGCCAAGAAGGCAGCCAAGGCCGAAGCCAAAAAGCTGAAGCAAGAGAAGAAAGCAGCTGAAAAGGCAGCTAAGCTGGAAGCCAAGAAAGCCAAGGAAGCGGCCAAGCTGGAGGCCAAGCGCCTGAAGCAAGAACAGAAGGCCGCTGAAGAAGCCAAGGAGGCAGAAGAGGAGCGACTGGAGGAAGCAGCCAAGGCCGAAGCCAAAAAGCTGAAGCAAGAACAGAAGGCAGCGGCGAAGGCAGCTAAAGAGGCAGAAAAGGCTAAGGCTGATGAAGCAGAAGAGGCAGAAGTAGACCCGGCAGCTTAGGCTTTCACGGCTCTCTCTAGCTGGTTCTGTCCAGATCTGTCCAAAATTGAATTTGTTGATCTGCTGGGGGACTGCCGCTGGGTCTGGACAGGCGCTTCAGGTGGGTGAGAGTTTCCGTCAGCTGTTCTCGGAGGATCTTGCTCGGCGGGGTCACGCTCGGCCTAATCGTAGCCCAATCGTAAAGGAGTGTGACTAGCAGAGCCGTTTTGGGCGAGGCGTTCCATCATAGAAAGGGAGGGGAACCTTCCACCTCAGCCCAAAATCACCAAGGATTCACTACCGGCTCACTTGAGTCAAACCGACCCATGACCTTGAAATATGCCTACTTCCCCGGCTGCGTCGCCCAGGGAGCCTGCCGCGAACTCGACCTATCTACCAAAGCGCTGGCCCAGGCTTTGGGGGTCGAGCTAGTCGAACTCAAAAAAGCGTCCTGCTGCGGCTCCGGCACCTTCAAAGAAGACTCCCAGCTGTTAGAAGATACGGTCAACGCCCGCAATATTGCCCTAGCCGAAAGCCTTAACCTGCCGCTGCTCACCCATTGCAGCACCTGCCAGGGTGTGATTGGCCATGTCGATGAACGTCTCAAAGCCGCCCAACAGCAAAACCCTACCTATGTGGAGCAGGTCAATGGCCTGCTGAAGCAGGAAGGCTGCTCGCCCTACCGGGGCACCAGCGAAGTCAAACATCTGCTCTGGGCGCTAGTGGGTGATGTTGGCCTGGCAGAGGTAGAGCGGCTTGTCACCCGCAAACTATCGGGCCTCAACTGCGCCGCCTTCTACGGCTGCTACCTGCTGCGCGCCCAGGATCACATTCCCTTCGATGATCCCCACGATCCCCAGTCGATGGAAAACCTGTTTCGCGCCGTTGGGGCTAACCCAATCTACTACCGGGGGCGCACCCAGTGCTGCGGTTGGCCTCTGTCCAGCTACGCCACTGAAACCTCCTTCAAAATGGCAGGCGGCCACATCCAGGACGCGATCCAGGCCGGAGCCGACTGCATCGTCACCCCCTGCCCCCTCTGCCACCTCAACCTCGACTCGCGCCAGCCTGAAGTCGAAAAGGTGATTGGCCAAAAGCTGGGCCTGCCGGTGCTACACCTGCCCCAGCTGGTCGCCCTGGCTCTGGGCGTGAGCCCTAAAGCCCTCGGGTTAGACCGGCATATTGTCTCGACCCGTCCGGTGCTGGAGAAGCTGGGAATGCTGGCGGCAGTTTAGGTGAGCGGGTATGACTCGTAATACCAATTTTCTATGAGCCTGCATAGCAGTGTGGGGACTCCGTCCCCGCAAAGGGGCTGCTGATTTTTATCTGTGAAGCATCTGAAATTGGAATAGCTCGGTGAATGGATCAGGCAATCACAACAAAATCATTGCGGTTGAGCTGGGAGATGGCCGAGGGAATGCGGGCAAACAAACCGCCGCTGCCCAGTCCTGGTGCTGAACCGTTCTCGTTGTAGTACAGCTCTCCCGTGAACTGGCTGAACACAATTCGGGCGCTGCTCGCTCCTGCTGCCCCGGCTCCCGGTAGCGCTACTGCCGCATAGTCACTTGCGACCAAGCCATTGCCCACCGGACTCGTCAAGGCCGTGAAGCTGGTTTTGCTCAGGACGATCTTGTCGCCTGTGGCTCGCACCCAGTCCACTACAAAATCAACGCCAAAGTCTGCCGAGTTGAAGGGCTTGCCCGAAGCAAACACAAAGCGGTCGGCCCCAAAGCCGCCAGTCAGGGTGTCGTCGCCTGCACCACCGTTGATCGTGTCATTGCCCGCTAGACCTAGGATGCTGTTGTTGGTGGAGGTGCCGGTGAGGCTGTCGCTGCCGAAGGTGCCCGTGAGGTTGAGCGGGGTGACGCTGACGCGGACGGTAGCGGGATTGCTTTTGGCTCCGTTGCTGTCTTTGGCGATGTAGGTAAACGTGTCGGTGCCAGAGAAGTTGAGGTTGGCTTTGTAGGAGAGGGTGCCGTTGGGGTTTTGGGTGACGGTGCCGTTAGCAGGAGCGGTGAAGCTGTCGAGGGAGAGGGGATTGTTTTCGGGGTCTGTGTCGTTGCTGAGGACGGCGATGGTGACGGTTTGGCCTTCGGTGACGGTGGCGCTGTCGTTGACGGCGGCGGGAGCGGTGTTTTCCACCACATCGGTAAGATTAATGGTGAAGACTTTTTCGTCAGCTGCCCCCAGAGCATCGGTGGTGCGAACTCGAATGCTCAATTCAGGGTTTGTTTCAAAGTCCAGGAGACCGTTGACCTGAAGTTG
>JBJTUI010000599.1:0-3957 GCA_046080625.1 Elainella sp.
GCTGACCCAATCCTGCATGGCACTGCTCCAACGCTTTGCTCAACAATTCTCATCATTCTCCCGCAACCGAGCGCTAAAAGCCACTCCTCGCAATACTTATACGCACTTCTGCGTAATGTAGAGAGATCAATCGCGGGCTAGTAGAGAAAGTCTGCTAAAGCAGACTGGACAAGAGTTTCAGTACACTTTAGTGTACTTGCTTCCACTAACCCGCCGTTCACGCGCGGGCGGGTCAGACAGCCCAACGACACAGATAAATTTACAGATTCCAGAATCCCTCCACCTCCCCATCTCCCCACCTCCCCACCCCCCCACTCCCCCCGAATGCGCTAAAATCTGGCAGTTCAGGTCTAACGGCTAGGGTCGAGTTGGGCAAATAGGCGAACTGGGCAGGTGAGTTATGACGAAATTTGTGTTTGTGACGGGTGGGGTGGTTTCCAGCATTGGCAAGGGGATCGTGGCCGCCAGTCTGGGGCGGCTGCTGAAATCGCGCGACTATTCAGTGTCGATTCTGAAGCTCGATCCCTACATCAACGTCGATCCGGGCACCATGAGTCCGTTTCAGCATGGGGAGGTGTTTGTCACCCGCGATGGGGCCGAGACGGATCTAGATTTGGGCCACTACGAGCGGTTTACCGACACCTCGATGTCGCGGCTCAACAGCGTTACGACTGGCTCGATCTACCAGGCCGTGCTCAACAAGGAGCGGCGCGGCGACTATATGGGCGGCACGGTGCAGGTGATTCCCCACATCACCAACGAAATCAAGGAGCGAATTTTGCGGGTGGCCAAGGACACCAACCCGGATGTGGTGATTGTCGAGATCGGCGGCACGGTTGGGGACATCGAATCCCTGCCGTTTCTGGAGGCGATCCGCCAGTTTCGCAAGGATGTGGGCGGGCGGCGCAACGTGATCTATGCCCATGTCACCCTGGTGCCCTGGATTCCCGCGGCGGGCGAAATGAAGACCAAGCCGACCCAGCATTCGGTGAAGGAACTGCGCTCGATTGGCATCCAGCCCGATATTCTGGTTTGCCGCTGCGACCGGCCCCTGCCGCCCGGCCTCAAGGAAAAAATGTCCGAGTTTTGCGATGTGCCTGCCGAATGTGTGGTCACCTCCCAGGACGCCAGCAGCATCTACGAAGTGCCGCTAAATCTGGAGCGGGAAGGCTTGGCCCATCAGGTGCTGGATTTATTGCAGCTGGAACAGCGCCAACCCGACCTGAGCGAATGGCAAACCCTGGTAGATCGCTTGTTGCATCCCCAGCGCACCGTTGAGATCGCGATTGTTGGCAAATACGTGCGGCTGAGCGATGCCTACCTGTCGGTTGTGGAGTCTCTGCGCCATGCGGCGATCGCTTGCAGTGCTGACCTGAAACTGCGCTGGGTGAATTCGGAGGATATCGAACCGACTACAGTGGAGCAGCTGCTGGCAGATATCGATGGGATTGTAGTGCCGGGAGGATTTGGGCCACGCGGCATCGACGGCAAAATTACCGCGATTCAATATGCCCGCGAACACCAGATTCCTTTCCTGGGCCTCTGTCTGGGCATGCAGTGTGCTGTGATCGAATGGGCTCGCCATGTCGCCCAACTGCCTGACGCCAACAGCGCCGAGTTTGACCCCAACTGCCAGAATCCGGTGATTGCCCTGCTGCCAGAACAGCAGGATGTGGTCGATCTGGGCGGCACCATGCGGCTGGGGATCTACGCCTGTCGGATCACGCCCGACACCCTGGCCGACCGGCTCTACCAGGAAGAGGTGGTCTACGAGCGCCACCGCCACCGCTATGAGTTCAACAACGCCTACCGCAACCTGTTCTTAGAGTCGGGCTATCAGCTCAGCGGCATCTCGCCCGATGGTCGCCTGGTCGAGACGATTGAGCTGCCAATCCATCCGTTTTTTATTGCTACCCAGTCGCACCCGGAATTTCACTCCAGCCCCAGCCGTCCCCACCCCCTGTTTCGCGGTCTGGTCCAGTCGGCTCTGCGGCTGCCGCTGGCTGGCTCCGGCTCCGAGCGGCCCGATACGGCTCGCCCCCTTGAGCTGTCCGAGCCCTCCCTGACCGAAGTTAACTAGGGACCAACTAGGGGCAACCTGAGCGACCCATGCGCCTTTACCA
Organism: Elainella sp.; assembly: GCA_046080625.1. GTDB lineage: Bacteria > Cyanobacteriota > Cyanobacteriia > Elainellales > Elainellaceae > Elainella. The sequence goes on from JBJTUI010000599.1 coordinate 2,124, forward strand.
TGCCGATGCCTACAATCGCACCCTGCCGGTCGGCAGCTACTGGGAAACCACGGTCGCGCCCCTCAACACAGCCGCCCTCACCCAGACCGCAACCTGCGATGTCGCCATTATCGGCGGCGGCTTGACTGGCCTCTCGGCGGCCTGGCACCTCCTGCAAATGGGAATTGAGGCCACCGTGCTGGAGGCGGGCGTTCCGGGCTGGGGCGCTTCGGGTCGCAACGGTGGCTTTTGCTGTGTCGGGGCAACTGGCCTGTCGGCAGCAGAACTGCTGGGTCGCTATGGCGAAACCGAGGTGCGCCGCTTCTACCAGGACCAGCGTCAGGCCGTGGAGCAGGTGCGGGACTGGGCCACCCGGATCGATCTGGAGCCCCAGGTAGACGGCGAGATCCAAGTAGCGCATCATCTGGGTCATCTGGCCGAGCTGGAGGCCGAGCAAGCATTTTTCCAAACCGTGGCCCAATATCCCTGCGCCCTCTGGTCCCAGGCCGAGCTGGCCGAACGGGGGTTTGTCAGCCCCGAGGCGGTGGCGGCCCTGCACCTGGGGGTAGGCTTTGGCCTGAATCCGCTGAAATATACGACCGGTCTGGCTCAAGCGGTGCTGCGACAGGGCGGTCAGATCTACAGCCACAGTCCGGTGACGGCCTGGGACAAAACCGAGGGCTGGCATCGACTCCAGACGCCCCAGGGCCAGCTCCGGGCCAAACGGGTCGTAATCGCCACCAACGGCTACACCGAAGACGCGCTGCACCCCAGGCTGGCGGGCTGCTTTCTGCCGGTGCTCTCCCAGATCCTCACTACCCGGCCCCTGAGCGAGGTCGAACTGGCGGCCCAGCAGTGGCAGACCGAAACGCCGATCTACGACACCCACAAGCCCCTGTTCTACTACCGCCTGCTGCCAGACCGGCGCTTGCTGTTGGGCAGTCGGGGCGGCACCCAAGGCAGTCTGGCCGAGCGCGACCGGCACCAGCAGTGGATGCGGCGGCGTCTGGGCCAGCTGTTTCCGGCCTGGAAGGCTGTAGAAATCAGCCACGTCTGGAACGGATTGGTCTGCTTCTCGGCTAACCTGACGCCCGCCATCGGCCAGTTTCCTGACGATCCCAGCCTCTACTACGGTCTGGCCTACCACGGCAGCGGCGTCGCTCCGGCCACCTGGACGGGCCGGATTCTGGCCGAGCTGATTGCAGGCAAGCGCCAGCCCTCGGATCTCTGTGCTGTCTACCAGCCGCCCCGGTCGTTTCCCTTTCCGGCCCTGCGGGTCTGGGCGCTGCGGTTTGCCTACTGGAAATATGGCCTTGAGGATTTAGTGCGAACCCGTCTGTCTGGGAACCTGTTCCGGTGAAACTTGCTCTGCTGGCCGCGCCCTAGTCCTGCATGCCTTCGTACAGCAGCCGCGCAAACAGCCGCACGCCGTCATCCTGCTTCATCTGCCCGTAGGTCGGCGGCTGGCGAACTCCCACAACCCGCAGATCTGAGAACAATTCAGGGTGAAACTGACAGGTGAACGAGCGGCGAATCGTTTTGCTCTCGTAGTCCCTGTAGAGAATGCAGGTTGCTGAACATTCTGTCACCACTTCGTCTCCAGCCATCGTGGAGCAAAGAATTTCGACCGCATCGGGAAGCTGAATCAGCCAGGATAACTGGCTGCCCGCTAGAATATGTCGATGTGGCACGATCGTTTCATGCATCAGGCGATAGGCCCAGTTGGCGAACAGGATGGCTTCCTCGTTGACTTCATCCGAGTGGAACATGGAAATATTGATTTCCCGCTCATATTCAATCGCCGTATCGATCACGCCTGCATATTCATCTGCGGTCACGTCATGGGCATTGATCA
>JBJTUI010000600.1:0-10448 GCA_046080625.1 Elainella sp.
CAATGCCGTCAAACTCAGTCGCGTACCAGGTCCAGTAGGTGCCGGGGGCGAAGAATTTGTCGTAGGCGATGGCGTCGGGGCTGTCAGCTTGGGCATAGAGGGCGGGAAGCTGGTGGCGTAGCTCTGGGGTGAGTAGTTCCATGATTGTTCTCGTAATAGGGTAAAGGTGGGGCCGATGCGACCCCGGTAGCTCTAGGCGGCGCTGTGCAGCTCCAGCGAGGCAATGGCGCGGCGTTCTTCCAGCTTCAAAACCGTGAACTGGTTGCGGAGCAGCAGCAAATCGATGTCGAGGCCGTCGCGTTTGGCCTGAGCGGTCTTCAGCTCGTTGGCGGCCTTGCAGTAGTCGAGGTCTGACTGCTGTAGCTCCAGCCTGCGGGCTTTGCGCTTGGTGTCGTTGCTGAGGCTGGCGTCTGCAATCACCTGCTTTTCCAGCTCCAGACCCAGAATGCTGAGGGTTTCCTGAAGGCCGAGGATGGACTGATCCAGGCTAAGGATCTGGCGCTGGAGTTTGGCGATTGCCTGCGGGTAGTCGGTGAGTTTCATGGGTTTAGCTCCTTGGGGATGAAGTGAGAGGTGCACCTGAAGCCAGATGCCCGAACGCGAACCTAGACCGCAACGCTGTCCGCCTCGGCGGGGCTGTAGGCGGGAACCAGCTTGACCAGGGCCGTTTGGAAGGCTCTGCGGTTGAAGGCAAACGAGACATCGCCCGCGACGCAGTGATAGAGCGCATCATCCGCAAGCTGTTCAATCGCGGTTTCTAACCAATGCGCCAGCGCTTTCTCCAGATCGCTCTCCGAATAGTGAACGCCCTGCTGGGTTTCAAAATGCACCTGAACTTGCTTAGCCGTATCGCTTAACGCTTGCTTGACCGTATCCGAAATGTAGATTTCCATGTAACAGATAAATTAATTCAACTGTATTTATTATAGCTTAAAAGCTATTATTTATACTAAAAAAGCTATAATTAAAGTAGTTAATTTACCGAGGTAGCGCAATGGCAAACGATGTCAGGTTCACGATTCGCCCGCTGGCCACCGGCCCGGTCTATGTGCTGCAAGTTCGCCAGAGCTGCGCCGCCTCGATCGCTCAGAGCTGGCTCAAGGCAAAGGGTATCGAGACAGAGTTCAAGCTGTGCGGCTGGTGGTATGAGGCGAGCTGGCCCGACTCACCGGCGGCTCAAGCTGTGGCCCCCCAGCTCCAGGCCCGTGCGGAGGGGTGAGAGAACTGATGCAAACAGTACCCTATAGCCTAATTGCCATAATTGCCAGCGACTACGGCGCGGTAGACTGCTGCTGGCGAGAGAGCGAGGTTTCCTTTACGGGTTTTGTGGCCGAAGTCTGGTTTAACGAGCTGCCGGGTGAGTTCGCCTGCAAGTGGGCCGCTGTGGTCGGCTACCCGGTCAAAGTGCGGGCTAGAGCTGGCCTGGGTCGATATGTCGTCTCTGTGCCCTGCGGGGTGGAGCAGTCTTGAAAAATAGTGCTAGGGGGTCGAGCCTGGTTTCAGCGTGGCGAGGGTTCGGTTCGGCTCTCACAATTTCATTCTTTCCCCCGGCGGACGGGTGGCGGGGGCGGAGCGCAGCCAGCAACAGGGCAACGGAGCGAAGAGAAAGCAAGCCCCTGCCGGGTCTAGAGCGTGACGACAGGAGAACAGCGAAGCCAACCCCCGACCGCCAGCTAGAACGGAAGCGCAGCCGGAAGACAGTTCAACTCCCCTGATCCAGCCTGAAATCCAGGAATAGAGCATTAGACAGTCACGAGGGCTCTATGAAGTTGAGATGCTCATTCGCTTTGATGCTCCTAGCTCTTGCAGGAGCGGTTTTCCCTGGTCATGCAGCAGCGGCAGTCAGAGATCTCGATTTCAATAACTTCACCTACCAACTGCGCCGTGGAGGCATGGGGCCAACAGGAACCATCACCTTGAACGGGGGCCGCTACAGGCAAGAATTTAGCTCTGTGTGGCTGAAAAACCTCTACTACGCTGATCTCAACGGAGACGGGACAGAAGATGCGCTGGTGGTCCTGGGAGCCAGCGGCAGCGGCAGCGGAATGACAATCCGAGTTTTTGACCCAGGTAGGACAAGCGTTCTAAATTAGACGCCTTCTCAAACCCTTATAGATAGTGCAATTGAATCTTTTATGACTACCTAAAAACTGTCATGATGGGTGAAATTTTAGGGAAGTTTTTAGGGAAGTGTGGCCAAGTTCGACGTAGACCAGGAAATCTCAAAACTCAATGCTGAGCTGCGTTCTGGCCGATTGCGGGCCGCCATCAGGCGCAAGGGTGATCGGCTGTATCTGCGGGCTACACTTCCCCCGAAGCCTGGGAGCGGCAAGGCGGAGCCACACCAGCAGGAAATCAGTCTGGGCGTCTATGCCAATCCTGCGGGGCTGGCGAGGGCTAAAGCTGAAGCTCTCCAGATTGCCTCAGACGTGGCGATGGAGCGTTTTGATTGGGGCAGATATATCAAGGTTAAGTCGGCAGCTCCCCAGACGGCAGCGGCCTGGGTGGAAGCATTCGAGGCCGACTACTTCACCCGCCGCGCCAGAACGCCCAAATCTCAGACGACTTGGGACAAAGACTATCGAAATGTGTTCAGGAAGCTACCAGACGGGCCGCTGACGGCAGAGGTCATATTGAAGCTGATTGCCAGCACAGCGCCTGACACTCGCAGCCGGAAGCGGTTCTGTGCAGCCCTGGGAGCGCTGGCCCGGTTCGCTGGCATCCCGCTCGACGTGAAGCCACTGCGGGGCAGCTACAGCCCCAAAGCAGTGCAGCCGCGTGACCTGCCAAGCGACGCCCTGATCATTGAATGGCGCGACCGGATACCGGATGAGGCTTGGAAGTGGGTTTATTCGATGATCGCGGCCTATGGGCTGCGGCCCCATGAATGCTGGCATATCTCGCCTGAGAGCGTCGCCAGCGGCCCCAAAATTGAGGTGCTGGAGGGTAAAACAGGCCGCCGCGTCGTCTTGCCTTATATGCCCGACTGGTGGCAGGAGTGGGAGCTTTCAGCGATGCAGCTCCCCAATGTAACAGCCAGGGTCAATCGGGATTATGGGCTGCGGGCACAGGGATATTTCAAGCGGCTGGGGCTACCGTTTCCGCTCTACAATCTGCGCCATGCTTGGGCAGCCCGTGCCGCCCGTGAAGGCTTAGACAGCACGCTGGCCGCTCGGATGCAGGGCCATCGCAGCGACGTGCATGAAGCAATCTACCAGCGCTTCATGCCGGATGATGTGTTGAGCCAAGCCTGGGAGCGCACTAAACGACGCGGCGCAGAGGGGGACGCTTAGCCGGGTCAGTCTCAAAGAACTTGCGGACTGCTGCCACTTTGATCAGGTAGTTGCCGCGCTTGCCGTCGCTGGTGTTGATAAAGTGAACGCCGTAGGTAAACCGGCCATCGGTGCAGCGTTCCTTCAACATTTCTGGAGAGATGCCAGGGCCGAGGGCTGCCGCTGCGTCGTCGAGCGCCATCCATTGCTGTTCGGACTGAGCCTGCTGCATCTGTTCGATCAGATTCTGGCAGGATTCGGCGACCGCTTTCGAGGTTTCAGCGGCAAGCTTCAGAGATTGAATTAGTTCGCGGTCGATCATGCTGCCTCCGGGATGTCTCTCAGTAATCGCTGGATTCGTAGCTTCAAAGAACGCTCTAGCTGTTCCCAGACGGCTTGCTTAGCTGGATGCTTCGGGGCGGGGTAACGTTCGGCCATCGCGGTATAGGCCGCCTGCAATTCGCTGTCTGTCTCTGCCGACTCGAATCGAGACAGCCAGTTATCTGAGTCAGACTCTACCGGGGAAACTGACTCTCTCGCCTGCTTGCGGCGCTCGATAACTTGTAAGCTAGTTTGCCAAGCCTCAGAATCGAGCTGGTAAATCTTCAGCCGATTATCTGAAGTGCCATCACCCCGCCGAGTTCTGGAAGCTTTGATTTTAAGCCCCATCTGACTGAGCAGTTGATGTACAACTTGCGTGTCTGAAATTTTGTCAGAAATTGTCATTCCTAAAATAATCTTTACGTCCTTAGCGTATTGTCTAATCTTGTCGGCGTAGGGTTTTAAGTCGTACTTTGTCCATGTTTTACCCGGCTCTAAGAAGTCATTCAAACCTAGCAACCGTCGTGCTTCCACCCTCAATGCTGCATCGCTGATATCCCAGGGGCAGACGTGCTGACCACCCCAGCCAAACGCTTTTTCAATCGCTTTTACTGTGCGGTCGGTTGCGATTTCGCCGTTTACTTGAGCTTCAAGGCTAGCGATTTCAGCCCGCCGCCGCCCGCCTTTGTCGGCCAGAACAAAATCAACTGTGATTTCTTCGGAGGTGATTTTATAGAAGTCTTGCAGGTTGAATTTGGCGATGGCCGCCCGATCTTCTGGTGTGGCCGATTCGCTCGATTCGAGGTCGAGCTTTTCAGCCAAAGTCAGATCCCGTGCTGTTGCGATTTCCTGAGCTTGAATCAAGGTAATCTGCTGCTGGGTTTCCTTCAGCAGTGCTTTGATGTTTCGGTCTGGGTCGCGTTCCTCAACTGTGACTGCCGCGCCTTCGAACTGAAGCCGAGTCAGCAGCGCGTCGCGCAGATTCCACTGTGACCAGTTCTGAGCTGCTGCCTGCTCGCTGTAGAGCCTGATTGTTGAATCAGCCCAGTCTTGATTCTCCAGGGCTTCCCGCGTTGATGGCTGAAGGCTGCCCCCAACTAATCGGGCGATCATCGCAGAGCGGCGCTTTAGGGATTCGTGAATCTCCTCGGCTTTAGTCGAGCGGCTGATTTTGTTGAATGCTCTGCCGCAACGAGCAACCCAAACTGTCCGCTCCACCAGCTCACGAATCCGCACCAACGACTGCCCCATATCGCCATCGCTCAAGCTCACGCCAGAGAACAGGCCGTAAACCGCCGCAAAGTGACCGGCAATTTCAACACTGACGCCCGTTCCCACCGATGGGGAGCAAACATAGAAGGCGAACTGCTGTTCCGCGATCACCTGATCGGGATTGCAAATCAGGGCTTTCGCTGGCCCATCGCCGCTGGTTTCCGAATGGACGGCTAAAGCCTTTAGCCCAGTTTCAGCTTCGAGACGAGCCGCGATGCGTTTCGTTTCGGCTTTGCTATCGCAGGCAATCCAGATGGCTTTTTTGGGGCCAGAGGCTAGACCTAATTCAATTGCCTTCCAGGATTCGGCCAGTGCTTTGGCTGCCTCAATCAGAAGTGCTGTGATTGCCGAGCTGTCGGAACATTCGATGAATCGGCAGGGATAGGTTTGCCGATTCAGGTCATTGCGGATCAAGAATGGTTTCTGCCCATCCCCCCGCACGGCCTGAAGAAACTCGATTGCCGAATCGTCCAGGTCAGCATCGGCGACAATCACCCGTCGCGCCCGCTTGACCAGCTCGAAGAAAACCCCCAGCAGGGCCGGACGCTTGCCGTCTTTGTTGCAGGTTGAGGATTGCAGCAGATGCCGCAAAACCTGGGTTACTTCGTCGATCACCAGATCGCAGCCAGCGAATTTATCAGGGTCAATTGCAAGCAGCGAATCTACGCAAAAACTAACCCGCAGGCTATAACCGCAGCCTGAAACAAATTCGCCCCCGGCTCGGTCCAGCTCTCCGATGTAATCCAGGCCGAGCCTACTGCCCAGGTTTCGCATCAAAACACGGCGGTGGCCTGCTGCTAGAACCCGATCTGTATCGCTGACGAGCTGCCCGATAAACTTAGTTTTGCCAGTGCCCTTGGGCGAGCAAACAGCCACGATTCCCGATTCGGGAATGCCGCCCAGCTCCAGTCTGCTCAGGTCTTCAGCTTTCAGGCTGAGGGATGGCGGCAGGGAAAGCTGTCGCTGTAGCCGGAGCCGTGCGATTGCCTGGGAGATTGCCCGATTGCCGCCCGCCTGCCAATCCTTCAGGGGCAAAGCTGAATCAATTGCACCAATCGCAACATCAGCCCCAGCGTTAACGATCAGATCATCAACCCCCTTGCCCTGAGCAGCGGCCCAGCCAGCTACCTTAACCGAGCAGCCCGCAGCTTCTAGCAGACTCCCAAAGCGGCGCAGGGCTAGTGCAACACGAGACTGCTTTGAGCCTTCCTGCTCTGAGTCAAAGGCCAGCACCACGGGCCGACCGCTGCCGGTGAACGGGGCCAAATCTTCGATCAGTTCGTGGCTGCCGTCTCCTAGCTTGCGGTAGCCGCCGTTGACACCGAAAAGCGAAATCGCCACGTATCCGAGCGACAGCAGGGCCAGCGCCTTTTTGCCGCCCTCGGTGTAGATGATCGGGATTTCAGGATGTTGCGCCAGCCATGCCCAGAAACTCTCACCCTGCGGCGGTGCTGTCACGCCGTGGCGCTCGCCAATTCGCTGCCTGATTGAGTCGGGAACAGTGGGCAGGTAGGCCCGCGCCCCGCTGCCCTTCGGCGTTTCGTACTTGACCGTTTTGCGGCTCTCGTCTGTTCGCTGACTAGATAGCTTGACCTGCCACGCCGCGCCCGATTCCTGGCGCAAAACCGCACCGTAGAGGCTGGCTTTTGCTTGCTGGCCAAACCGCGTATAGCGCCAGCCCAGCAGGTCATGGAGTGGGGTCTCAACTTCGCCCCCAGTTAGGGCAATCAGATCGGGAACGATTTCGACTGACGCGGCAAATAGCTCAGGGTCGATTGCGCTGCCAGTCACAAACTCAGAGGCAATCTTGGCCTCAAACGCTGGAAGACTGACCGGGGTTTGATTGGTTGAATGCTGGGATGGTTCAGCGCCCAACCACTGCTCCAAACTCTGCTGTGACGCTATCCGATTGTGCCGGTCAAAGTCCTTTGTCTCAGGATTGCGAAGGGCGAGCAAGATCTCAGGCTGCTGAACTTTAGCTAAAAATCGCTCAAACTCCCCAATTTCGCAATTCTCGAAGCCCCAGAAGTTCAGGTACAGCTTGTACAGTCGCTTCAAAACGCGCCACTGCTTCAAGCCGAGTTTGGCGCACTCGTCAGGCACCACATTATCGGGCAGCCCATACCCAGAATCCGCAATCCGAATCCGCTTCAAAGACTCTAGAAGCTGTTCGGCTGGGGGGAGTGTAAACTTTTGGTGATTGGCGGCTCCTGAAACTGCGCCTTCAACGTCCGGCGCAAACCCTCTAGAAGTGATGCTCATGCTTCACCTCCGATCACCGCTTCAGCTAGCCTGTGAATCGTCGCCGCCTCGATCGGGCAACCCTCGTTCAAATCAAGATCAAACCCGATGCCCAGAACCGCCGCCCCGTCTATCACCCGCCTAGCCTCACTCGGCCAGAGCGGAGGGCAAAGCACCCACCGGCAATCTTCCTGGGTGATCACCAGCCTGACCCGCCCCGCCCAATCTGGGCAAGGCTCTAAGGCTACTGCTGGGCCACTGCTGACGAGCATCCGGCCTGGTCGAATCGAAATGCTGTTAGCCGTGAGAGTCTGCATCACGCCTGACCTCCTTCCAGCCCTAGCTGAGCGGCCAGCGACTTTGATACCCACCGCTGAAACCTACCGCAGTTCTCGCAGGTGATTCTAGCCGCGTGTGGCCCACTTCCAGGGCCGATAGCGAGCGCTTCAGAACCGCAATTCTTACAGACCCTCGGCAGTTGGGGGTGAGGGTCTAGATTACTTAATCGCTCTATAGCTTGATAACGCTGAAGCGCTCGATTACAATTAGGGGAGTTGACCCCCTGAGTTACTGGTCGATTGTTCGCGAAAAAAGTAGAATTTGTCATGTTTGGCTTTGTGGCTGAACGACTGAACAAAACCCCAGAACCTAAAGTCTTGCCGGACGGGTTCGGGGTTTTGCTTTTTAAGCTGCGTCTCGCTGGCGACGCTCGGCTTCGATATCTTGCTGGTCAAGCCAGCGGGTAACAACTTCGCGGATTAGCACAGTGAACGGTTTGCCACGCTCGGCAGCAGCTTTCCGCAGCCGAGCGTGATCCACTGGATCGATCCGAAAATTCTCTAGTTTTTTTGCCTGTTGACTCGCAGCCATCACCAATCTCCTAGTAAGACAGTTTTACTGGATCGATCCGAAAATTCTCTAGTTTTTTTGCCTGTTGACTCGCAGCCATCACCAATCTCCTAGTAAGACAGTTTTCTACCTTAAAAACCCGCAACTTGCGGTAACGTCTAAATTATGCTGCGAATTTCTAAATTCGGCACAAACTCAAGCAAAAAACTTTCAGCCTCAAACCCCTGCCATGTTTGCGTTACAACACAATTTCTATACATCTCAGCCCTGCTCACTCACTCGTTCATGCATTGTTTGTGTCGTGACACAATTTTGATGCTTCCGCTTGTCTAACTGCGTCTATTCTGTGTTCATGCGATATTGCGACGCAAGGTTACACCTAATTAAAAAAACCGAGGCATTTTCAGCCCCCGGCTTTTAATTTGGTCGGGCAGCTAGTTGAATCGAGCCTTGCTGGCTAAGACTTCCAGTGCCTTGCCGTCGAGCCTTTCAGGTGCGCGATCGTCGTCATAAACAACTCCATCGGACGGCTGGCAGAATTGGGCAATAGCGGCAACCAGAGCATGACAATCGTCTCCGCTGGCTGTGACTGTGAGCTGAAGTTGACCGTCATCGCCCTGGGTGAATTGCATCTGCCAGCCAAACAGCGGGGTGTCGATGGTTAGTCCAGGAATTGGGCGCAGGCTGATCAGAAATTGCTGAAAGGTTTCAAGTTCGGTGCGGGTCATAGCAGTATCTCTTGTAGGGTTTGCAGATGAGTTTTAGGAAATCCAGCCATCAGGGCCGCGCTCGGTGGCAGCCCTGACTTTGGCAGCTTGTACAAATAAGTTGATCACTTGGATAGGTCTACTGGCTTGAACAAGGGGCTTAAGCCCCTTGCCCGCTCAAGTTATTTCTACAAGACTCCTAACGCCACAAGGCTCAGCTAACCGAGCCAGATGGTAGTCGGAAGTTAAACAAAACTAAAGCAGATGCCAAACAGTCGCTTGGACAGACAACATCCATGGGAACCCAAATGACATTGTGAGCCTGACGACCCGTTGAACCGTAAGTTACGCAAGTTAAAGTCGGTAGAATGCTTGGTGCAGACTGATCCAGACGACCCTGAAAATTTGTGTCTTCTTGGAAGGTAGAGCTGCATATTGGTCATCATAGCACGGCCAAGAGTTATTGTCAAATGTGGTGTATGGGGAGAATTAAGCAGCGTTCTTGCTTGTGGAGTGGTCGCTTGCATGGATCGCGATGCCATCTTGAAATTTAACCCCTTCAATCACCTGGGCTAAGTGCTGAAATCCGCGAATCTTTAACCAGCGTTTCTGGGCACTTTGAACCAGTTTGAAGACCAACGAAAGAATGCTAGGTGCAGAGACACAGCCTCTGGTTTTATTGGTTCTCAATCGCACCGTGGCAAAGGTCGATTCAATCGGATTGGTGGTGCGAATATGCATCCAGTGTTCAGCTGGAAACTCATAGAACGCCAGTAAAGCGGTGCGGTCTTTGCTCAGGCATTCGACAGCTTTGGGATACTTGGCATCATAGGTTTTGATAAAGCGCTCAAACGCCTTGTCTGCTTCGACTTTGGTAGCTGCGGTGTAGATTTCCTTGAGAGCAGACTTGGCTTGTGGTTGTTGAGACTTCGGCAACGTGTTGAGCACATTGGCGGTTTTATGCACCCAACAACGTTGAATCCGAGTCGAGGGAAACACTTGCGGCAGTGCCTTCCAGAATCCCAATGCGCCATCGCCAATGGCCAGTTCCGGTGCAATGCTCAGCCCCTGGTCGACTAACCGCAACAGCAGCGCTTTCCACGTCAGCTCTGATTCGCGAAATCCAGCTTCGATGCCCAAGAGTTCTTTGTCTCCCTTCTCGGTGACTCCAATCAAGACCAAGATGCATTGACGGTCGGCTTCCCCATTGCGCAGATTGAAATATACCCCATCTGCCCACACATAGACATAGCGCTTGCCCAGCAGCGATCGCTTCTGCCAGTCCTGGTGTTCGTCAATCCACTTGGCTTTGAGCCGACTAATTGTGCTCGACGACAGTCCCGCCGCTTGTGCCCCCAACAGTGCACTGAGGGCTTCAGCAAAATCCCCGGTTGAAACTCCTTTGAGATACAGCCAAGGCAAGACTTCCTCCACGCTCTGCGATCGCTTCAGATACGGCGGCAGCAAAGCAGAGTTGAACTTGATCCCTCGACAGGTGCGGTCTCGCACTTTCGGCACATGGACTTCGACCGCACCCACCCCAGTGGTAATCGTGCGCTCTGGCAAATAGCCATTGCGAACCACCGCTTGTCGCCCTTGCTCGTCTTTGAGATCTCGGTATTGAGCCAGAAACTCTGCCAGTTCTGTCTCTACGGCTTGAGCGATAATTTGCCGTGCCCCTTGTCTGACTAATGCCGTTAACGCATCGGTAAACGATTCAGCGGTCTCTGGTGTTTTAAACTCAATCAGGTTATCTTGGCTCATGGTGTATTCCTGGTCTGATCTT
>JBJTUI010000601.1:0-3994 GCA_046080625.1 Elainella sp.
TTTCACGTTTAACACCGACCACAAGGTAATTGGGATTCAGTATCTCGTTACCTCGTTTGTTTTCTTTGGAATTGGCGGCATCATGGCCGACCTGATTCGCACCGAGCTGAAGACCGGGCCAGCAGATTTTATCAGTCCCGAACTCTACAACCAGCTGCTCACTCTGCACGGCACGATCATGATTTTCCTCTGGGTGGTTCCGGCAGGGGCAGGACTGGCCAACTACCTGATTCCGCTGATGATTGGGGCTCGCGACATGGCGTTTCCCAAAATGAACGCTGTCGCTTTCTGGATGATTCCGCCCGCCGGAGCACTGCTGGTTTTGAGCATTCTGGTGGATGCACCCCAGGCAGGCTGGACTTCCTACCCGCCCCTCAGCCTGATGACTGGCAAAGTTGGAGAAGGCATCTGGATTCTGTCGCTGCTGATCCTGGGCACCTCTTCGATTCTGGGCGGCATCAACTTCCTGACCACGATTTTGCAGATGCGCATTCCCAGCATGGGGCTGAACGACATGCCGCTGTTTTGCTGGTCGATGCTGGCCACCTCCGGCCTGATTTTGATTGGCACCCCCGTGCTGGCGGCGGCGCTGATTTTGCTGGCCTTCGATCTGCTGGTGGGCACGGCCTTCTTTAACCCGACGGGCGGCGGCGACCCGGTGGTGTATCAGCATATGTTCTGGTTCTATTCGCACCCGGCAGTTTATATTATGATCCTGCCGCTGTTTGGGGCGATCTCTGAAATTATTCCGGTGCATTCGCGCAAGCCGATTTTTGGCTATTTGGCGATTGCCTATTCCAGTCTGGCGATTTCGTTTCTGGGCCTGATCGTCTGGGCTCACCACATGTTTACCAGCGGTACCCCGGCCTGGCTGCGGATGTTCTTTATGATCACGACCATGGTGATCGCCGTGCCGACCGGCATCAAGGTGTTTAGCTGGCTGGCAACCATGTGGGGCGGCAAGATTGCCTTCAATAGCGCCATGCTGTTTGCGATGGGATTTGTCGGCGAGTTTGTGATCGGCGGAATTAGCGGTGTCATGGTGGCTTCGGTGCCGTTTGACATTCACGTCCACGATACCTACTTTGTTGTGGCTCACCTGCACTATGTGCTGTTTGGCGGCAGTGTGTTTGGCATCTACGCCGCCATTTACCACTGGTTTCCCAAAATGACGGGCCGGATGCTGAATGAACCCCTGGGCATCGTTCACTTTGTCCTAACTCTAATTGGCATGAACCTTACCTTCCTGCCGATGCATCCGCTGGGGCTACAGGGCATGAACCGGCGCGTGGCGCTGTATGACCCCCAGTTTGAGCCGCTGAATCAGCTCTGTACGATCGGAGCCTACATTCTGGCCGTCTCAACTTTTCCGTTTTTGTTCAACGTCGTTTGGAGTTGGATTAAAGGGGAGCAGGCCAGCGACAACCCCTGGAATGGCCTCACCCTGGAGTGGCAGACTGCTTCTCCACCTGCAATTGAGAACTTTGAAACCCTGCCGGTGTTGTCCTGGGGTCCCTACGACTACGGTGTGGCCCGCTACCCCGCAGAGATAGAGCCGCCCCTGACCTCGCCCGAACTCCAGCCCGATTCCTCGGCGCTCTCCTAAACCTGCACCTCGTCAGACGCCTGCCCAATCAATTCACTCAAACTCATGCAAAGTTCAGTCAATTCCGCCCAGACGGCAGTCAACTACCCCGGCGCAGCCGAGACGAACGGCCACGCAGAACACCCCGACCACCGCCTATTCGGCCTGCTGGTGTTTCTGGCCGCCGAGAGCATGATTTTTCTAGGCCTATTTATGGCCTATCTCACCTTTCGAGCAGTCTATCCCAGCTGGCCGCCGGAAGGTACGCCAGAGCGCGAGCTGCTGCTGCCCGGCCTCAACACCCTGATCCTGATCGGCAGCAGCTTTGTGATCCATCAGGCCGACCGGGCGATCAAACAAAGCGATGTTGGCGGCCTGCGCAAATGGTTTGGGATCACGGCGGCCATGGGCACTCTGTTTCTGGTTGGCCAGCTCTATGAATACAGCAACCTGGAGTTTGGCCTCACCACCAACCTTTACGCCAGCTCGTTCTACGTTTTAACCGGATTTCACGGCCTGCACGTTTTCCTGGGGCTTTGCCTGATTCTGGCCGTCTTGTGGCGAGCAAGACAGACAACCCACTACTCCAGCGCCCATCATTTTGGAGTCGAGGCAGCAGAGCTCTACTGGCACTTTGTCGATGTCGTTTGGATCATTTTGTTCATTCTGCTCTACCTCCTTTAGCATGGGAGGTTAGGATGAATAGACCCAAAGTTGAGAAATCGCGATTCTAGAGCGATAGCGGCAGTTTCAGCCGTTTGCTTAACTGATATTGACCGGCAATGTCCGAAAACCTGGTGAGGATGGGTGACAGTCCCTCCGCCGTTTCGGTCAGCCTGCTGGACAAGGGGCCGAACAAAACTTAATCGAGCGGGAGCAAATCATGGGGACTTCGATCGAAGTTGACAGCGCAAATTTTATGGCCGAGGTGGCCCAGAAGTCGTTTGAGAAACCGGTGATTGTCGATTTCTTCGCCCAGTGGTGCGGGCCTTGTCAGCTGCTCAAGCCCATGCTGGAAAAAGCGGTTGAGGGCCACGACATTGTGCTGGCCAAAATTGATATCGACCGCAGCCCCGACCTGGCCACGGCCTACCGGATCGAAGGCGTCCCCGACGTGCGGGTAGTGATGCAGGGCAAAATGTATTCTGGCTTTGTGGGGGCGCTGCCCGAGGCCCAGGTTAAGGATTTCGTCAGCCAGATCGAGGCGGCCTATGGCCAGATCGGCAGTAAATCAGAACTCGAAATTCAGCTGGAAGCCGTACAGCAGCTGATTGCCGCTGGCGATACCCAGGCAGCCCGAGACCAGCTGGCCCAGCTGCGCGCCGACCACCCCGACGACCAGACCCTGATGATCGTCAGCGCCAGCTTTTTGATTGGCCAAGACGAATTGGGCGAAGCCGAGCGGGTGCTGGCTCCGATCTACGAGGGCATGGAGATGTTCCAACCCGCCGAAGCCCTGTGCCAGCTGATCTACCTGAAGCTCGACAGCGCCAAACCCTCCACCCACGCCCTCGATGAACCCTTTTTCCAGGCGGTGCAGGCCACCCTCAACGCCGACTACGAGCAGGCGCTCCAGGGTTTCCTGAGCGTAGCCAGCAAGGACCGGGGCTATCGGGACGACGGAGCCCGGCGAGCCGCCGTGATGGTGTTCAACCTGCTGGGCGACGACCATCCGCTCACCAAGGAATACCGCAAGCGCCTGACCTCAACTCTGTATTAAGTCCTGTATCAAGTCCTGTATTAAGTAAGTAGCTGGGCTTAATTAAAGTGAAGATGGTTAGGAGAGTACAGAGGGCAAGCCCTCTGTTGGGGGCGCAGCCCCCAAACCCCCACCGTCTTATAGTTGCACCTACCTACTTAGACCAACCCCTAGTGGGTGATTTGCCTCGAAAATAGCCATTTCTGGTTTCTCTTTCCCCAAATTGGGAGTAGGGGATGGGGGCAACAACAATACTCCTGCCAAGTGGCCCCCTAGAGCACCCGCAAGACGCTGGGAATCTGGGCGAAGGTGTCGAACTGGCGGATTTCTTCTAGAGCTTGGCGGAAGTTGCCCTCGCGCACATCGTGGGTGATCACGACGATTTCGGCCATGCTGTCGCGCATGCCGATCTGCACCACCGACTCCAGGCTGACCGCATGTTTGCCAAAGCAGGTGCCCAGGGTACCAATCACGCCGGGACTGTCCTTGGCCAGGAAGCGCACGTAAAACCGGGTGATCAGCTCCTCAATCGGAGCGATGTCGCAGTAGTCCTGATGGGAACAGGCCAACAGCGGATCGAGCAGGGGAGTGCCGTCGGCCCGCATCACGGTGTCGCGTCCCACCTTGAGGATAGCGGCAATGTTCAAAATGTCGGCCACCACGGCGCTGGCGGTTGGCCCCGACCCGGCTCCCGGCCCAAAAAACATCAC
>JBJTUI010000602.1:0-3200 GCA_046080625.1 Elainella sp.
GCTGAACTGCTGAATGCAGAGCCACCTGACGGGTCATTGGTCGATACAACCCCTAAATTCACGTCCATCATTATTTAGCCTCTGTACTGTTCTCGTTGCACCGCACTGTTCCCGTTGCACCGCAAAGTTTGCAACTCGATCGGTAGTTTTAGTCTTTCAATACCCTGCCTGACATCCTGGGAAACCACGTAAAGCTGCAATGAGCCGTTTATGAGGTAGTTATGAAGATACAGAACACCCTAACATAAAACTGTCTTTGTTATTACAAAGACTTCGGCTGTACGGAATTGAATCATCCGTAGTTAGCGATGGCATTCAGAAGCATCTTTAATCGGTTCAAACCCTCAAAACTGGCCAATGAAAGGACTTACGACAGCTCTGATAGCTTTAGTCTACCCACGAGCTTAGCCGCTCCTGTCTCGGATTACCAGAAATAAAGTGTTGAATTTAATACCTTGACTCTGGAGAATACCGAGTTAATACGTAAGCAGGTCAGAATTGTTCTCGGTCTAATACTGGCACTTGAGTCGGTCCATGAAGCCAGCACTTAAGTATGAATCGAACCATCGGGCATGACCATTCCCGAGAGTTTAGCGCCTGTGAGCTTCACCATCAGCCGATCGGAGACGCCGATCCGGGCTCCCGTTAAATTAGCGCCGCGCAGGTCAGCCCCGCTCAAATCAGCGCCAATCAGGTTAGCGCCCTGGAGGTCAGCGCTGTTCAGGTCGGCTTCCAGTAGGTTGGCCCGAAACAGATTGGCCCCGCTCAAGTTGGCTCCTGCCAGGTTTACCCGGTGCAGAAAAGCATCACTGAGATTGGCATTACTGAGGTTGGCTTGACTCAGGTTGCGGTTCGACAAGTCTTTCTCGCGCAGGTCGGCCCCGCTCAGATTGGTGCCGCTCATGTCGGGCGCATGGGAAGCCCGTTTTGGAGCCGTGCCCTGGCTCTCCGACTGGCTCGCGCCGCCTGCATGATTGGTGCTACTGTGATTGCTGTTATGACTGGTGCCACCGTGACTAGTGCCACCGTGACTGGTACTACCATGATTGGCACTGCCGGAATTGGCACTGTGGTTGCTGCTAGAAGAGTGAGCAGTTGAGGCGGAGTAGCTGCTGTAGTAGCTAGGACGAGGGGGAGCTTGGTAGGACTGATACCGAGGCGGCGGTGTGTGATAGCTCTGGTGAGCATCGGGGCGTGCTTCACGAGAGTCGCTGCGATGCTCTGAACGATAGTCTGTACGGTAGGTGCGGTAGTCCGTGCGGTAGTCTGTGCGATAGTCTGAACGACCCTCTGAACGGCTCTCTGAACGCGATTCGCGCCGCGTGGCTTCCCGGGCTTCGCGAGCCTGAGTGGCCGCTGTTCGTTTGGCTTTGCTGGCAGCCTGCTGATTGGCTCGATGGCGCAACCGATCTCTTGCCTGGTTGAGTTCCTTCAGCTTCTTATGAGCCTTTTCCTGGAGGCGAGGGTTGTCTTTCGGCATTCGGTCAGGGTGCCAGACAAACGCCAGATCCTTATAGGCCTGGTTGACCTCTTCCAGGGAGGCTCCTGGCTCTAGGTCCAGAACTCTGTAGTAATGATCGAGGTCATGCATCGATGTCAGCGCTTTTTCTTTCAATGCTACAGGGTTGACCGAGCGGCAGGCACGCATAACAGCTTTTCTTTTGAATTCAAAGCCGCCCTAATTGCTAAGCTTAAACCAGTGGGGCAGACTTAACTGAATTTCTGTAGAGTTGACACCTGGCTGCTCTTTAATCCAGGGTCGGGTTTTGCAGTTGATTCTGCTGTTTTAAAGTTTTATTCAAAGTTTTGTGATCACGG
The DNA here is from genome assembly GCA_046080625.1 of Elainella sp. Taxonomy (GTDB): domain Bacteria; phylum Cyanobacteriota; class Cyanobacteriia; order Elainellales; family Elainellaceae; genus Elainella. The sequence continues at coordinate 1,819 of JBJTUI010000602.1, forward strand.
CTGCTCCAGGGAAAGGGCTGCTCTGGAGATAGTGCTGCTTGAACGTCACTGAAGAGCAAACCAATCAATAGTTGCGTTAGGTTACAGGACTTGAGGAAACGCTGACAAGGGGCGGCGGTTTGTCTTGTCCCAAGTTCGTCTCTGGGTCAACAGGGACAGCCATTTCGTGGATTTAACGGCCCTAGCAGGATTTCCCCTGAAAGTCTCGACAGGAATGCCGCCTCAGAACTAGACTGAACAGTATTCGCAACATTTGTGCATCACCAGATACAAAAATTTAGCTGACTCACCTAAACCGATCCAGTATGCGTAAAGTCCTTTCTGCACCGTCGCAAACTTCCGTTCTCTCGAAGCCTGCTGTTCCTGTGCCAGTCAGCCCAACCCGCGCCACGGGAGCATTTGCGCTGATGGACAGCCTGAAACGCCACGGCGTCAAGCATATTTTTGGCTATCCGGGCGGTGCAATTCTGCCAATTTACGACGAGCTGTATCGGTTTGAGGCCGCAGGCCACCTCCAGCATATTCTGGTGCGACACGAACAGGGCGCAGCCCACGCTGCTGATGGCTACGCCAGAGCAACCGGACAGGTCGGCGTCTGCTTTGGCACCTCTGGCCCCGGCGCAACTAACCTGGTGACGGGCATCGCCACAGCCCAGATGGACTCGATCCCGATGGTGATTATTACAGGTCAGGTCGGGCGGGCCGCAATTGGCAGCGACGCCTTCCAGGAAACGGACATCTATGGCATCACCCTGCCGATCGTCAAACATTCCTATGTGGTGCGTGACCCGGCAGATATGGCCCGAATTGTGGCCGAGGCGTTTCACATTGCTGCCAGCGGTCGCCCTGGTCCGGTGCTGATCGATGTGCCTAAGGATGTGGGCTTGGAGGAATTCGACTACGTGCCGGTTGAGCCGGGTAGCGTCAAGCTTCCAGGCTATCGCCCCACGGTGAAGGGCAACCCGCGCCAGATTATCCAGGCCCTGAAGCTGATCCGCGAAGCTGAACGGCCCCTGCTCTACGTGGGTGGTGGTGCTATTGCTGCCAACGCCTATGCCGAAATTCACGAGCTGGCCGAGCGCTACAGCCTGCCCGTCACCACAACCCTGATGGGTCTGGGCATTTTTGATGAGCACCATCCGCTCTCGGTCGGGATGCTGGGCATGCACGGCACGGCCTACGCTAACTTTGCCGTCACCGAGTGTGACCTGCTGATTGCGGTAGGAGCGCGGTTTGACGACCGGGTGACGGGCAAGCTGGACGAGTTTGCTTCCCGCGCCAAGGTGATCCATATCGATATTGACCCGGCAGAGGTGGGCAAGAATCGTGTCCCGGAAGTGCCGATTGTCGGCGATGTCAAGCAGGTGCTGCTGGATCTGCTG
>JBJTUI010000603.1:0-3872 GCA_046080625.1 Elainella sp.
GGCAAATCACCCTAGCTACTGGATCATTCTTTACTTGGAAGTCTCTTAGATCAAGTGTTGCTGAATTTGCTGGGCCAAACCGCTGTAGGGCTGCTCAAAGCATTTGCCAATAAAGTCGGCCCGCATCGCAATAATTAGGCAAAGCTTCTGATCAGTATTCGACAACGCCCCCATCAAACAGGCAAAAAACTGGTCGCGCTCCTCAACGCTGTTGCAGCGGGTAAACACCTCCTCAAATTGGTCAACCACCAAAATCACCCGCGCCGCCGTCGATGCCTGCACCAACCGCTGCAAGCCCTCTGCGCCCTGATTCAGCAGTCCCGTCGCTCGCCCCAACGCCTCGGCCCGATCCAGATCCGACAGTCCTTCCTCGACAAACGCCAGCGCCAAATTTTGCATCGGCTGCTGATCGGGGCGAGCAATCCGAATTCGCCAAGCCTCGCTGCCCGCAATCCGCCGCCCCAGCCGCAGTTGATGCAGCAGCCCCGCCCGCAAAACCGAAGACTTGCCGTTCCCCGACGCCCCCACCAGTGCCAGAAAGCTGTTGGTTCTGACGTGATCCAGCAGTTGCCCCACCAGCCGATCGCGCCCAAAGAAATATTTCGGGTCGGTGTCGTTGCAGTCAAAAAACTCCAGCCCCTTGTAGGGACAAATGCCGCTGTCAGGCTGGCTGGGTGCGGCGGCTGGCTCTGCCACTTGCCAGGTTCGCGTCAGATTAATCGCCTCACCAAAATTCGTGCAGACTGGCGTTTGCAGCTCGCCTCTCAGCGCCTGATTCACATAATCCACCAGCGCAAAGCTATCAATCCAGCGCCCCGGCAGTCGCGTCGGATCTAGCCCGTCCAGCAGCGCTTTGGTCAGAACGCTATAGGAGCTGTTCAGGTCTTCCCAGGAGCTTTCAAAATCACGCGAAGACGCCACAAAACATCGATCGCGGCTGTCGCCATGTCCCGGATTCGCGGCGGCCAGATTCACCAGCAGCGAGCCGCTGTGGCAGCAGTCCAGCCAAACAATCTGCTGCTTCACCGGACTTTCCGACAAGAGCCACTGCAACCACCCCAACGAAATCCCAGAGCGCGGATGGCGCGGATCGGTGTCGCTGGTGGCCAGATAGCCTTTGTCGTAGCCCTTTGCATCGGGAATGCCGTGCCCAGAAAAATAGAACAGCGCCGTTTCCGGTGCCTGCTGGCTGTTGGGCAAAAACAGTTGCTCCAAAGCCTGCTCTAGCTGCGCCTGAGAAACCGCCAGCGTTTTGGCAACAACAGATTTTTTCTGATTACCACCATTGTTCCCGCTCGGCTGAATCGCTTCCGGCAGCCGCTGCACCTTACGAAAATCGCCATCCTGCTCCAACCGTTGCGCGATCGCTTCTGCATCTTGAGCCGGGGCAGTCAATGACTGCAAATGGGCATAGGTACTGATTCCGACAATCAGGGCATCTCGACTCATAAGGAACAGAGGGCTAAGATTCTACCTAACGCTAGATTACAGCCGCTTCCTCAAATTTTCCGCATTATCACAAGCCATGCCCCAACTTCAATCCATCCAGCTCGATGACGGCACCCTGATCTACATCAAAGCCGCAGAAGATGTCGTCCTGCCGCCCGTCTCCGGCCAGGTGGCCCCCTCCGAAACTCCCCGCGAACAAACCCGCACCGATTTAGGCACAGGCGAAAAAGGCTGGATACAAGATCAGCTCCAAACCCAGTCTGCTCAAAGCTTTCAGGCCATCGAATCCACCATCAAAGCCTACACCACCTACACGCTCAGGGCTTTCAGGCAGGTCGCAATCGCCAACGTCGATAAAGTGACGCTGGAATTCGGGATCGAGATCGGCGGTGAAGCCGGAGTGCCCTATGTGACCAAAGGCACCGCCAAAAGCAATCTCAAAATCACAGTCGAATGCTCCTTTCCCCAGATCTAGCCATCTTCAACCCGCAGCGGGTGATGGGATTCGAACCCACAACATTCAGCTTGGGAGGCTTAGTTCTACCACTAAACTACACCCGCAACTGGCTGAAATCGAGCTACGATAAATTACCCAAGGAAGCTGAGCCACTTAGCCCCCGCTCAACTTCGCCCACTAATAACAGCTCACTTTTCGGACGATAGGCGACACTGCCCAAATCTCTCCAGGTCGGTCAGACTGTCCACAGCGCACTGACTAGCAGAAGCAGCTACAGCAAACCTAGCTTCTGAAGTCGTATTTGAATAGCTCTCTCTGTCCTCTCAAATTCTTTCGCCAACCGCTTGATAGATGCCCCTTCCTTGTAGCGGGCTTTAAGCCTTTGCTCCTCAGCGTAAGTCCAATCCTCACGGTGTCTGGGAGGCTTTCCGACCTCTCCTGAGCGTTTTAATCTGGGTCTCTGTTTCGAGTCTGGCTGATTAGAGCTCAGCAGTGGTGAAATAAAGAAATACACTATCGCAAAGACGGCTATTACAATCAGCAATCCTATGAGTGACATCTGCCCAACTTAGTAGAAACACCTAAAGTTATCTTAAGTCTGGATAGTTTTTGAGAGCATGTTGATATTGTGAATCTGTTGTCAGGTTGGAACTCCTTGCGGAGCAGGCTTCCAAGCCTCTATAGCTCTTCAGACAAAACTGCTACAAATCAATACCTTTGGACTTGAGAAAGTGCGTCCGACGCTAACCCGTGACCTAAACTGAGGGTAAGTGTCGCGTGGCTCACAGGCCGAAGCAGTGAGCTTGGGTAAGGTAGCAATCAGGTAACGACAGGTCAATTCTGGGCATTCTGAAGTCCAGAGAGGTTTTCCTGCTAACAACTCTCCCGCTTGAACCCTAGAAGTGAGAAGCAGAATGTTTAACGCCACAGAGCTGTTGATCGATGACTTCGTAGCCAAACTGAAGGAAGGCTATCGGCGCACCTATGGGGCCTGGAAACACGACTACGAAGATATCATCGGCTGGGTCGGGTCAATGGCGCTGGAGAACATTGCCAACAGCGATGCCCTCTACCACAACGTCGAGCATACGATTCTGGTGACGCTGGTGGGGCAGGAGTTGCTGCGTGGTCGCCACATCCGTGAAGGGGGCGTCTCCTGTGAAGACTGGCTGCACTTCATTATTTCTCTGGTTTGCCACGATATTGGCTACGTCAAAGGCGTTTGTAAGGATGACCGGGACGGCTGGTATGCCACGGGGCAAGACGGAAACATGGTGCATTTAGATCCAGGTTCCACCGACGCCAGCCTGACGCCTTACCATGTCGATCGGGCCAAGCTATTTATCGACGAGCGGTTTGGCGGCCACAGCCTGATTGACTCCGAGCGCATCAAGCTGAATATTGAGCTGACCCGGTTTCCGGTGCCCAACAAAGAAGACCACCAGGACACGGTCAACTATCCCGGCCTGATTCGGGCCTCCGACCTGATTGGCCAGCTCAGCGACCCGCGCTACCTGAAGAAAATCAGCGCCCTGTTCTATGAATTTGAAGAAACCGGCGTCAACGAAGCCCTGGGCTACCGGCACCCCGGCGACCTGCGCAAAAACTATCCCAAGTTTTACTGGAATGGCGTCTATCCCTACGTCAAAGACGCTTTGAAGTACCTGGAGCTGACCCAGCAGGGCAAACAGGTCGTGGCCAATCTCTATTCCAATGTGTTTGTGGTTGAGCACGAACCCCTTGGGCTGGAGCTGCTGATTGCGGACCGCTAGGCCGCTTCCCTAGAAATACCTCGCTGCGCTCAGCTCGGCAGTTGCCAAACGCTGAAATTGTGAAGACTTCACAAAAATCCTGCAAAAACTGGCTTGGGCGGCCAGCTAGGTGGCGCTCTGGCCGAAATGTTGCGGTACTGTGTGAGTGGCGCAGTTCTGAAGGGCAGACTGATCGTGGCCATGCCCCCGTATGG
>JBJTUI010000604.1:0-5196 GCA_046080625.1 Elainella sp.
AGTAGACCTGCTAAACCAAACGCCATTGAGACGAGATGCCCGATTAAACAAATGCGCTCAACTTTCATTAGCTGCATGTACAGACTCCCAGAACCCACCTTTGATGGCACAACTTCGAAACAGATAGCTTAAACAAATAGATTTCAGTAACTTGATCAGCAACTTGATTAGAAGGTTAAATGAAGCAACTTTCGGCCAGACTAGATACTAAACCCGAAGCCTACTTTGGATGTACTCCCTTAGATAGAGGAGCTGTCTCCCAACCCGCATCAGTTTCCGGACTAATACTAAACCGGTGCGAAAACCCGGCGAAGGTTTTGCTCCGCTCTTCTCATTGTTACAGAATATTACTTAAATTTCTAAGCTTTGTAAATTTTTTAATCTGCTGCTCGGATTTCCGGGCTGCTAGCTCGGCGTCCTGAGGCCGTGGGCAAGACTCGGGGATGGCCAGGAATAGCAGGCTAAAATTGCAGACCAAATTCGCAGACCCCTTGAGGCTCATTGTTGGGACAAGTCGCTAAAATAACCGCTCAACAGAAGTTCTCAGCAGAAGTTCTGGGATACTAGCAGTAACAATCAGCGGGGAATTGGAGAAGATGTGGACTGGACTAGCAGTTGGAATTGGTGTTGTCGTTCTGGGGTTGGTTCTGGTGCTGCTGGCCTTTGAACTCCAGTACCGGGGCCGAATTGGCAACAAGTTTGACCTGACGGCAGCAAACTGGCAGATCTCTACAGACGACCCTAACCATTATGTGGCGATTGCCGATCTGGTGCTGACCAACTTGACTGGCCGCCGCGAAATCATGATTCCGGAGCTGAAGGCCGAGGTAACGCTGCTCTCGAAAGGCAGCCTGGACGGCATTACGCATCAAATCCAGATCACCCCCCACCACTACGACGCCCCGGCTCGACCCGACGGCTACTGGTTCGCCTACATCGTCAAGCAGAAGCCAACCCACGCCGAACTGGTGCTAGATCTGCGGGGCGAGGCCCTGACCGAGCTTCAGTCCGCCTGGGTGCGGGTACATTACACCACCTACGGTCCCCAGGGCCGCTTTCCCAGGGTGAGCCACCTGGTGATTCCGCTCAAGTTCCCCAGCCCAAACGAGCCGCAGAACTGGCGTTCGACTGCCCAGTCCAGCATCCTGCCGATTCGCACCCATCTGCTCACCCAGCTCGACAGCCCGGTCGCAGTCGTGAAGCGCTATGTCTCGCCCCAGTCCCAGCCAGGAGATGTGATCACCCTGGGGGAAACGCCGGTAGCCCTGATGCAGGGCCGCTTCCGCCATCCCTCGGAAATTCGCCCCGGCTGGGTAGCTACTCGCATCTGCTGGTTCTTTTTGCCCACCTCCAGTTTGGCCACCGCCTGCGGCATGCAGAGCCTGGTAGATGTGGTGGGGCCGTGGCGTGTCTTTACGGCTTTTATTCTGGGGGCCTTGGCCAAAAAATTCCTCAACAAGCCGGGGATGTTTTATCAGCTGGCTGGCGAGCAAGCCCGTCTAATTGACGATGTCACCGGCACGCTGCCGCCCTACGATCAGTTTATTGTTCTGGGTCCGGAGAACCCCCAGCAGGTTGTGAATCAAATAGAGCAGGAGACGGGTCTGGCCGCAGCCATCGTAGACGTGAATGATTTAAAAGCAGTTAAAATATTGGCAGCAAGTCCTGGTGTTTCTGCGGCGTTCCTGGAGCAGGCTTTGATTTCCAACCCTGCGGGCAACGCGGATGAACAAACTCCGCTGGTGCTCATCCGTCCCACTCGCTGAGCGGGCGAGTCGGTTAGATCCCTGGGGTCGGCTCTGTCGCTGGCAGCTTGAGAGGTTAGTGAATTCAGCGTTTGGGCCTCAAACTATGAGGTCTCGCAATTGACCTCCGAGCTGGTTCGAATCCTTTTGCCTTTTTCAACCTATGACTTCTTCCCTTTCTGCAACCACCATTGTCAATATTCGCCCCATTCAACATCGCGATTTGGAAGATGTGGCTCGCTTGGCCAGCGAAGAGGTCGAGGTTGCCCCGGGCGAAACCGCTAATCTAAACGACTTGGACCACCAGATTCGCCAGTTTCGACGCTGGTATGGGCTGCTGAAATGCGCCAGCTGGTTCCCTAACCCCCTGCGCAACTTTTTCTGCGCTTATGTAGCCGAACAGGACAATCAGCTGCGAGGCATGATTCAGGTAGCGCCCTTTAACCGGACCCGCAGCACCTGGCGTGTTGATCGAGTGCTGGTCGGCTCTAGTGCTGGAACGCTGCCCAGCGACATTGGCTCCCAGCTGCTGCGCCACTGTTTTCAGGCGATCTGGGAAGCCCGCACCTGGCTGGTGGAAGTCAACGTCAACGACAAATCGACCCTGGCCCTCTACCGCCAGAACGGATTTCAAACCCTGGCCCACCACACCTACTGGACCATCTCCGCCAAAGCCCTACAGGCGCTGGCCGAGCGCGAGCCCGATCTGCCGAATCTGCTGCCGGTGAGCAACGCAGACGCTTGCCTGCTCTACCAGCTCGATACCCAGTCGATGCCGTCGTTCGTGCGGCAGGTCTATGACCGACATATTGCCGACTTCAAGACGGGCCTGCTGCAAGGCATGGGCAGCGTTCTGGGCCGCTGGTTTCGCAAAGTTGACCCGGTCAGCGGCTACGTGTTTGAGCCCCAGCGCAAGGCGGCGATTGGCTATTTCCAGCTCCAGCTCTGCCGGGATGGCAGCCAGCCTCACCGGGCCGAGTTGACGGTTCATCCTGCCTATACCTGGCTTTATCCAGAGCTGCTCGCCCAAATGGCGCGGGTGATTCGTGAGATTCCGGCTCCGCTCCAGCTCGTTTCCAGCGACTATCAGCCGGAACGAGAAGAGTTTCTTGAGCAGATCGGGGCAGAACGAACTGAACATACGCTGATGATGTCCCGCTCGGTTTGGCACAAGATCCGGGAATCTAAGTTCTCCCTGGAGGCGCTTCAGCTTGCCGAGGTGCTGCAAACCTTGCAACCCGCGCGTAAACCGGTTCCGGGACGGTTCTCGTTTGCCGAAAATTTACCGCTGGAGTCCTGTGAGGACGCCTCTGAATCGCCCGATGAGTCATCTAGCTAGGTCAGTCCCTGCTGTTGAGAGTTGTGCTAGCTCACGAGTTGGGCTGGTAAACCCGGCGGGGCTATGACTCAGCGCGTGGCGGCTCTGGGACTCGACCTGGGCAAAAAGCGAATTGGCGTTGCTGGCTGTGACGGGACGGGCCTGATTGCCACGGGTTTGACCACAATCGAGCGAAGCTCTTTTCAGCAGGATGTAGACCAGATTCGCCAGATTGTTGAGGCTCGCCAGGTAGAGCTTCTGGTGATTGGCTTGCCCTACACCTTGAGTGGCGAAATTGGGTTTCAGGCCAAACAGGTACAGAAATACGGCAATCGGCTAGCCCAGGCTTTGGGACTGCCCGTTGTGTATGTGGACGAGCGTCTAACCTCATTTCAGGCTGAACAGTTGCTTCAGGCCGAGCAGCGCTCACCGTCGCGTTACAAAGCCCTGATCGACCGCAAAGCCGCCGCAATTATCCTGCAACAATGGCTCGACGAGCGCCGTGCCCGTCTCTAGGCGGGTCACCTTTAGGCATCTCCAGAATTTACACCTCTAGTATGCTCTGTCGGATCTGTAGTTTGGTCTACCGCTTCCCTACCGCTTGGTCTACATCAGGGGCGCTGCCCGTAAAAACCTGCTTTAAAGACACCATCCTGCGGGATACTTGGGAGGTGGATATTGGTAAGACGGAACGAGGAGCCAGACCGGGAACCCAGACGGGGAACCCAATCAAGCAAGCAACAGGTCTAGCGAAAGCAGGAGAAACGCTTGCAGCAGCGCTTGACGGCTGAACCAAGAGTCAGCCTAGCTCACAGGATCTCTAGCTGGCTTCAAACAGAAGCTGGGCTACTGCTAGCCTGTGGGTCTAGCGCAGAACAACCCAGATCGGTCTTGATCTGCCCGACCTGGATCTACCCGCAGGGAACTGATTACCTGTGTTTGGACTCAATCACCCGCTTTGAGATACCCTGATTAACAAAAATGACGAGGAATCACTCCGGAATGGACGAAGCTGCCATGGAAGATAACACCCCAACCTTAAATCTAACGGATGAAGCAGGTCGTTCGTTGCTCTGCTATATAGAAAGATCACTGACAGTAAAGGGCACCGAATATGTACTGTTATTGCCCGTAGATTCTCCTATCGAAATCTTTGCCTGGGCAGCCGATGAGGAGGATGACGAAGAAGAAATGCTGATTGACATCGAAGAAGAAGAGTTAGAAGATATCTTTCCAACTGCGCGTGCTGTTCTAGCCGAACAGGATCTAATTTTGCAGCATACGGCTCTCACCCTGACGGCTAGTGGTGATATTCCAGAAGTGAAAGAAGACGATATTATTACCCTCGATATCGAAACCGACAGTGAACCAAGCTATGAGCAGTTCCAGCAGCTCGCGGCCTTCTACTACGAAGAGCAGGAATATGTGATTTGCAGTCCGCTCGATCCGCTGCTGTTTTTCGCCCAGCTAGACGAGAACGGACAGCCAGAACTGGTATCCCTGGAAGAGTTACAGACCTTGCTAGAGCTTGACGAGTTCAAAGAACTCTGCTCCCAGTTGGAATTACAGGCTCAACTCTTCGAAGATGTAGAGTAAACCGATTTGCTGATTCCGGGGCACGCTTGGAGCGGTCGTTTTCCCCAAACGTTTACCGAATAACGGGCTATGAAGACGCTTTCTCGAATCACAAAAGGCATGTTCTATCTGCTGCTGTTCCCTGCTGTGCTGGGAATTTGCGGCTGGCAGGGGTGGTCCTGGTGGAGTTGGGCAAGCGCCCCGATTGTAGATGCGCCATTGGGCTCGAATGCTGCCACCGCGAATAGTGATGCCCCTCCTGCCAATCCTAGCAGTCAATCCGGCATCCAGCCTATTCGAATTGAGATTCCGGAAGGATCAACCGCAGAGCAGATTGGCCAGGATCTACAGGCAGCTGGCCTGATTCGTTCCCTGACTGCTTGGAACCTCTGGACCCGGCTGCAAACCCTGCAAAATCGCGAAGGCAGTTTCCAGGCGGGAATTTATGAACTGTCGCCGACTGAACCGCTCGATTCGATTGCTGACCAGATCTGGCGGGGTGAGGTCGTTCAAAACAGTTTCACCATCCCCGAGGGCTGGTCGATCCAGCAAATGGCC
>JBJTUI010000605.1:0-3165 GCA_046080625.1 Elainella sp.
AGGTGCAAAACCCGCAGGGGCGTCAGGCGGGCGGTTTCTAGCCTGGGGTCTGGGTTGTCCCCAGGATTGGCTCCAGGATTGGCTCCAGCTTTGGCCGCCTGAATTGCCCAATGGCCATAAATCACCACGCTAAACAGACCGGTCAGCAGCAGCAGGGCCGTCCCAGGCGTCAGGTCGCGCAGCCAGAAAAATCGCAGCGTACAGAGCAGCAGCAGCGGCGCTTCAATTCCCCAAAACAGCTGCACCAGGCTGAGGCGGGTCTGGCTGGCCCGTTTGACTCGCAGACCGACGACGGTGCAGGCCGTGGGAACGCCGACCAGCCCCACAAACGGCAGCACCAAATTGAAGGGCACCAGACCGGTAAAAGCGTCGCCAATCAGGCCGATCCCAATCAGGGGCAGCAGGCCAAAGTAGGCAATGACCAGCAGCGAGGCGTTGAATAGCCAGAAGAAGAGTAGGAAGCAGAGTTGAAGAGGAGTGAAGGAGGGGAGAGAGGGGAAGGGTTTCATGGGTGAGGAGGTGGGGAGGTGGGGAGGTGGGGAGATGGGGGGAGGTGGGGAGGTGGGGAGGATCGGGGAGGTGGGGAGGATGGGGGGCTATGAAGAGGGGGCTTGGGCCAGGGTGGTCTGCACCTGGTTGAGCAAGGCTTGTACCGCAGGCATATCGGGGGTGACGGGTTGGTCGAATAGAATTGAGACCATGGTCCAGGACTGTTCCTGGCGGGACAGGTCGGCCCACATCCGGTTAAGGAAGCTGTCGGTGCTGAGGTGGGGCGACTGAAACCAGTAGGCGGCGGCCTGGTTCTGCTGGCCTTCTAGGGACAGCCAGCGGCCCACCAGGGTAGGCGTTAGCTGCTGGCGGCGCATTTGGTTAACCCGGAAGCCGTTGCTGATGTAGCAGAGTTCGGGCGAGTGGTGGGCCTGCCAGGTGGGGCTGGCTACCAGAATCATTGAGCCAGATAGTCCGGATGGGTCTGCTGCCTGTCCTGAACTGGCTGGACCCACTACAAAGCGCTGTTTGGCGGCGACGACGCCCGGATGGGTGACAAAAAAGCTTTGTTCTGGTTCGGTCAGGGGCAATGGCTCGGTTTGAAGCGCGGCGGGCCAGGGCAGGTTCGCTAAGGCGGGCAGAGGGGGAATGTTCGATCTGGGGCGGGGCAGACCGCTCAACAGCAGTAGGGTGAGCGCCAGTCCGACCAGCGCGCTGGAGCGCAGCGGGCGGGGTTCAGCAGAGTTGGGGCGGGGCGGGGTAGATCGAGCTGTCGGGGGCACCCATCGCAGCAGACCCCAGGAAATCAGGGAAACGGTGGTGAAGCCTGCTAGACCCAGGGGCAGATGCAGCATCTCGGCCAGCAGCGGCTGGTGCAGTACGTGAATCACCAGCACCAGGGTCAAGACGCGAGCGATGTTGGCGACCACCAGCAGGCCCAGGTTGGCCAGACAGACCAGCAGCCAGAGCAGGCCAAGCTGGCGGCCCTCTAGCCAGGTCATGCCCAGCAGCAGCACCGTGCCCATCCAGAGGCTCTTGAGGCCGCTGCAAGGCAGATCTACCTGGGCAATCCCGGTATCGAGCACGATGATGTCTTCCGAGGAGAGGGCGGCGATCTGCCAGTGGCGCAAAATCAGCTCGACGGCTTCTGCGGTGAGGATGCGGGCCGGAAAGCCGAGGCCGGTGGTGAACTGGACCCAAAACGGCACCACGGTCGCGACGGCCACAGCGGCAGGCAGCCCTCTGCGCCAGACCGAGGCGGGCAAGGCCAGACCGGCCAGACCGTAGCTGCCCAGCAGAAACAGTACAGCCGGGAGCTGGTCAAACGCCAGAAACCAGCGGGCTGCCGATTCGGCCAGGGCACTGCCAAACAGCAGCAGCAGCGGCAGGGGGCGGGCTTGCAGATCTAGCGACCGGGGCCAGTGGCGAGCGATCTGGGTGGCCAACAGCAGCGCCAGGGTAGCTAAAAAGCCTTGATTGAAGCGGGGTAACTCTTGCAGGGTCTGGCCAAACCAGGTGAGGCTGGGCAGGTTGAGCCAGAGCCAGCTAGCCAGCAGCGCGGCGCTGAGCCAGCGCAGGTGAGTCGGTTTCGCAACTGGTGCCAGGCCAGCGGGCGGCTGGGCAAAATCTTGCGTCATGCGGTTGTCTCCGATGAATATCTCCAAATGAATGTCTTCGAGAAATGTCTCTAGTGAATGTCCCTAGTGAAAAAACCTGTGGCAAACTCTCTGCCACGGAACGATTGCTCCCCGTGGCATAGCGTCATTTGAAGGTTTGAAAATCTTGGCTCTAATCCTGGAATGCCCTGATTCTGCTCAGCTCTAGCGCGCGCGATTGCCTTGAGGGATCGGATTAACAGCTAGCCCTAAAAGTTCCTTAAGCTACAGGCTGGCCTGGGGAAATTCCAGAAAGCACCGGCAAGATCGGCTCTAAAGTTTGTGGGAAGTTGGCTAGATAACTGTTAAGTTTTTAAACGCCAGGCTAATCTGAGTCAGCTGAGGGTCGCTCTGGCCCCTAAATCACCCGCTAGTTGCCTGCTTGCTGGCTCGATTTGCGACTTGATTCGCAGTGGGTTAGACCTGCGTTTTGCGGCTGGAGCTTGACTAGCAGCTCGACTAGAAGCTGTGCTTGACCAGAAAAAGCTGTTTCCCCGGAAGGCCGTTTGCTCGGAACTATGGATTTATCACTCTGGCCCGGTAAGCCTTACCCTTTAGGAGCCTTTTGGGACGGTAAGGGTACTAATTTTGCCCTGTTCTCAGAACATGCCACCCAGGTAGAGCTCTGCCTGTTTGACGAGCAGGGCCAGGAAACCCGGCTGCCGCTCACTGAGGTAAATAATTTTGTCTGGCACGGCTACGCGCCCTGGATTGAACCCGGACAGCGCTACGGGTTTCGGGTGCATGGCCCGTTCGACCCCAAGGCAGGGCAGCGATTTAACCCCCACAAGCTGCTGATCGACCCCTATGCCAAGGCGCTGGACGGCGATATTGAATTTGGCCCCGAGATTTTTGGCTACTGCTGGGAGCACCCGGACGGCGACCTGTCTTTTTCTGAACTCGACGATGCCCATCTGGTGCCCAAGGCGATTGTGGTAGACGACGAGTTTGACTGGGAAGACGACACCCTGCTGCAAACGCCGCGCCACGAGACGATCATCTACGAAACCCACGTGCGCGG
>JBJTUI010000606.1:0-4319 GCA_046080625.1 Elainella sp.
GTTAAACAAATCGGACGGCGCATCAAGCTATCCGGGGCACAATGGGAAAAAGACAATGTTCCCCAAGTGCTCAAGCAGCGCTCTGCCTATCTCAATGGGCAGTTCTCAAAGTGAGTCTTGCAAGACTGGGATGCACTCGAACCGTCGCCATGCTTATGGGCCTTGTGATGGCCCTTGTGATGGCCCTTATTGCCGCGATTGCGATCACAGTCGCCGTCGCGATCACGGTCATTGACTGCTTTTTACGCCAAAAGTTCCAGGCTTTCAGAGCTTTTTTCTCAGCCCAGGGTCAGCTTCTAACGTTTTGTATCAGCTCCGGGAGACTACTGCGATTAGCGCTGTATTTGCAGAAGTAATCAACCACGGTTAACAGTGGGATGAGAACACCGTCCCCACACCCCCTCCTGATAGCTAAGTGAAATGAAAATGGCTATAGGTCGGGGCAATGACAAGTCCAATTTTTAGGACAATGCTATGGGAGCTTTTCTACTGCTAATCCTGCTGGCCCTGGTCTATTGGTTTGGACGACGACGAGGCTGGTGGCGACCCAGACGGCCAATTCGGCAGGGCGATTTGGTACAGATCAAGGCCATCCATCAAGTCGATCGCGATTTGCCGCTCGGCAACCTCGCCGTTGTCTACAAAACAGATAGTCGCGGCATCTATGTGGTGTTTCCCAAGCTGACCTCGCGCGGAGCAGTGAGTTATGTCGATCGGCGCTATGATTCGAGCGCCGTGCAGTTTCCCACGATCGCCACATTGACCAAAACCCAGCAGGAGCAGTACCGCAAAATCGAGCTGATCGCGCCTTTGATCAAGAGTCAGTTTCAGCTTGAGCCCGAAACCCAAAAGCTCCAGAAGCTGCACAGAGAGCTGGCAGAGCTGCGGCAGCTGGCGGCGACCTCGCCCAGCCAAACCCAACAGGTGACTCAGCTGAATCAAGCGCTAGATGAAGTCGAGCAGTGGCAGGCCCAAACCCAGCAGTATCAGCAGGCCGGTCTGGATTATATCCGAGAGATCTTGATTGCTAACGAGCTAGCAGAGCTGGAGTTTGATTCGTCGGACGCCTTGACCAGACTGCTCGATCAGTATGGAACGCTGCTGCAAACGGGCGAACGTCTGCATGACCTTGCCGCAGCCTACCGCCGCAAATTTCTCTAGCGAGCTGCTAGGGGCTGTAATCAAGGATCTCCTGAGCGCAGCACAAGGGGTTCAGCCCCTAAATTGGTTTACTGAGGCGGGCGTGGTTCTGCTGAGTCCTCAAGGTTTCTGACTTCATCGCTGACAAGCCCTAGACCTGTCCCTGCCAGGTGCGCCGAAACGCGGGAACCGCCAGAGTCAGCGGTGCAGTGGTGCTGGTCTCCTGGTCGAGGACCTGGATTACGTTGTTGTAGATTAGCTCAGCTTCTTCTGGCGTGTTGCCAATGCTGGTGAGGCCCAGCTTGCCGAACTCCGACAGACAGCCAATCAGGTGAAACACAGTGCCGGTTTCGGTGGTGCTGTTGAAATGCAGGTTATGTCGAGCGATCAGGTCCATCAAGTCGCTGGGCAGCAGCCCCTGGTAGGCGTCGTTGTGCAGATTGTCGGTGGCCATGTAGTATTTCGCCTGGCCCTGGTAGTTATAGAACAGGCCAGTCGAGAGGTCGTAGCGCCCGTGGGTCAAAAGCTTTAGGGTCATGAACGGATGGGTGGTGCCGCCCTTGCGCAGGTTGATCTCGATGGCCTGGAGATCCCAGCTGTCGTCGGGCTGACGCACGGCAATAAAATCGAGACCAAACCGCTCCAGCGCTCCTTTGGCCGCCAGGTTTTCACCAACGCGCCGCCCGTATTCCTGGAGCTGTAGGCGATAGACATCGTCTGCCGGAAACTGACAGCCCAGAAACACCTGGCCATCGGGTCCGCCCAGGATCTGGTCGTGGGTAGACAGAATTTCTACCGCGCCCGTCGGCGTGATTCGCCCCTGGACGCTGGGGGATCGCTTTTCTGCACCTTCCACAAACGCCTCCACAATCGCCCCTAGCTGGGGAATACGGGCACTGAAATGGCTCCAGGTCTCGGTGGCTGTCTGAAAACTCAACCGTTCAAATTGCTCCCGAATCCGGGCGATACGAGCGCTGACTGATGCCATTCCTGGGGCGACCTGAGCCAAGGGGCGCAGATCGAGCAGGGCATTGCCGCCGCCCGAAAACCCTTCGTTCAGCTTTACCACAATTCGTTTGAGCTGGGGCTGACGCTCCCAGAGGGCCGCCGCTTCAGCAGCCAGATCGTCAGCAGTCCAGACCAGCTCACTGCCATCTGGGTAGGGCAGACCCGCTTCAGCAAAGATCTGCCGACTGCCGCTTTTGGTGCCCCAGTAGAGCAGGTCGGGGTCGAGCCCCAGCAGCGGCACACCGAGGCGAATCGCCAGCTCCCGCTCTAGCACCGTGGAATTGAAGCAGGTCATGTAGGCCTGGTTCTGCCGTAGGGCCTGCCGCAGCCGCTCCACCAGCCGGGGCCGCTCCAGGATTTTCTGGGTGAGAGGCTTATGGGAGGTGTCGTAGGTGCAGAGCAGCAGCAGGCGCTCGCGGGCGTGAGAAATGGGAATACCAGGGAGAAGCTGGAGGTAATAGTCAATAATGTTGGGATGAATCGGCTGGGAGGTGATATAGATGATCCGGTTACGCGGGTTGCAGAGGCGAATCAGCGAGAACAGCAGCCGCTCCTCGTAGTAGTGAACGCCCGTAACTTTTTGCAGCTCTTCCTGGTCTAAACTCAAGGACGGAATAACCAGAATATCGCAATCGTCCTGGGCCGCATGGCTAATCGAATCATCGATCGAATTCCAGCGCTGGCGCAGCTTGTCCTGTAAATCCTGAAATTGCTCCTGCTGCTCCGGATGGAGCGAAGACCCTGTCTTTAAACCCTGCATAACTCCAGTCCCACTTTGCACGAGGTAAATATTTGAATTCTAGTCGCTGAAACCGTCTCACCTCTGCCTACCCACGGAGATATCTGAGCAGGCGCTCTGCTTCTATGGTGGCCAACAAACCCACTAAACCGGGAGTCTGGCGGTGTTTTCTTTAGATTTAGCCTGGATTCAGCCTCAGGTTTGTTTCTGAAAATTGACAGGGAGAGCGACCCAAGCGCTAGTAACCCCAGTTCTATGAGTGGAGCCAGTTCGGGCTGTCAGGAAGTCTGGGCTATGGGATAGCTTCAGCCGCGATTAGGTTTAGCCACGACTAGGTTTAGCCACAACAGGTTTAGCCGCAACAGGTTTAGCCGCAACAGCCGAACCCATGCAGCTACCGAGCCGCTGCATTTGCATGAGACAGCAGGACCTTTGAAGGGCCTTGCCTGATTAAAGGGTTTTGCATGGGCATTTGGTCGGACAAGAGCAGTCGCTGCCCTAGACGGCCACCGTCTCGATTTCAGCCTCCAGGCTAGATTCTGCATCAGCGTCTGGAGCAAACAGCGCTAATTCGATCTGGTCTATTGCCTGCTCTAAGTTGTCATTCACGACCCGGATGTCGAACTCATCCGCCGCGTTGACTTCGGTTTTGGCCCGGTCGAGGCGGCGCTGGATGGCTTCTTCCGATTCGGAGGCCCGCTGGCGCAGGCGCTGCTCTAGCTCGGCCATGGAGGGCGGCAGAATAAAGATGCCAAGCGCGTCGGGGTAGGACTGGAAGATCTGTCGCGCCCCTTGCAGCTCAATTTCGAGCACCACCCAACGGCCCTGGCGAATTTGTTCCTCTACGGGCTGGCGCGGCGTACCGTAGCAGTTGCCCGCGAACTCGGCCCATTCTAGAAGCTGCTGATTGGCGGCCATCCGGTCAAACTCGGTGCGGTTAACAAAATAGTAGTCTCGCCCCTGTAGCTCACCTGTCCGGGGAGCGCGGGTCGTCATCGAAATGGAAAGGTAGAGGTCTGGATGGCGACGCAGCAGGGAGCGCAGCAAGGTGCCTTTCCCAACGCCGCTGGGGCCAGTCAATACAATCAGCTTGCCCTCGGGCGGATTGCTCTGCGCTAATGAACCCTGTGCCATGTTGCCCTGTACCAGTTTGCCCTGTGCCAGTGTGTTCTGTGCCAGCGTGTCCTGTACCAGTGTGCTTCCTGCCATGCTTCCACCATCCAGCAATCGCAAATTGTATTTTATTTTACCTACCATAGAGAGCCTGTAAGCTCAATGGTTAGACTTAAAGCTTAGTGGTGCAGAAAACTTTTCCAAGTCTCAAATAAGATTGCCGATAGAGCAGATGAACTAGCCTGAAGCCCAATAAACACGTTATTTCAGGTAATACTCCGCCTAAATAAATTTCGGACTTCCCAGATTGCTGTTCAGA
>JBJTUI010000607.1:0-13083 GCA_046080625.1 Elainella sp.
CTGGCGCGATTGCACCGGAAGACGTTGTGCTACTCCAAGTCAGTCGAGATGCTGAAGTGTTCGCTGCGGTTGTTGCTGCACTACTTGAAGTATCGGACTGTGCCTCTGCCAGCATAAACCATTCCCCTTTCAGCAACGCCACAAACCCTATTGAATCTTAGAACAGCCTTAGCAAGCGTTCACGCTTTGTATCACTTGGCTGCATTCTGTAATGAAATCTGGGTGCGCCGACGGGTAGGTCAGGCCAGCGGGGATTGATCGATCTGCAAAAAGCGCTCCAGCCAGCGATGCCGCCAGGCATAGCGGGTCAGCAAAGCCCAGACAAAGGCCAGCAGGGCAATCACCAGGTAATCGACCGGGTTGAGCAGCCGCAGGTCGAAGATCGATCGCAGACCAGGAACCGCCAGCAGCAGCCCGTAGACGATCAGCATAGCCAGAGCCATCCAGGTATAGCGCAGGTCGCCGCTGAGCGGGGCTCCGCCGGTCCAGAAGCGAGAGGGCGGTTTCAGCAGCAGAATCAGCAGCAGGCCGCTGAACACCAGAAACGCGATCAGGGCATTTTGGGCCAGCAGCAGGGCGTTGGCCAGCAGGTCGCGGGTGATAATCTGCTGGATCTGCTCTAGCGACATGGTTTGGTCAACCAGCCGGATCAGCGTTGTCGCCTTTTGCAGCACGAAGCCCAGGTAGACCAGCAGACTAAACAGGGCCAGCAGCGCCATGGCGGGCACGACAAACGGCAGACTCGACTGGATCAATCCCCGCTGCTGTTTTTGCTGTCCCGGCTGAGCCCAGAGGGTGATGCCCAGCGTCGGAATTCCTTCGGTCAACAGGGTGAGAATGGCGTTATGTTTGATCGAAATTGGGAACAGCAGACCGGGCAATACGGTGGTTGTCATCAGAATCACGAAAGCGAACACCCGCACCAACGAAATTTTGGTGACATCCTGAATACTATTGCGAATCCGCTGGCCCTCCAGCAGAGCGTTAGGCAGTGCCTCAAAGGAATCTTGCAGCAGCACCATATCGGCTACGCCTCGCGTCACCTGGCTACCGCTCTCCATGGCAATGCCCAGATTCGCCTGCTTCAGGGAGGGCACATCGTTGACGCCGTCGCCCATCATCGCCACATAGTTGCCCTGGGCTTGCAGCGTTTTCACCAGCCGCGCTTTCTGGTCAGGCGTAATCCGGCCAAAGATCGTCGTTTCCTCGGCAGCCTGGGCAAAGTCGCTGTCGCTCATCTGGGCCAGCTCTTGCCCCGAAACGGCGCTCAGGTTCTCGCCCAGTCCGGCCTGGGTGGCCAAAGCCGCTACCGTGTCCGGGTTGTCGCCCGAGATTACCTTCACCGCAATCCCGCCCTGGCGAAACTGGCTGAGGGTGGCCTGGACGCCAGCTCGCAGCTCATCGTTGAATAACAGCAGGCCCAGCGGCTCTAGATCGGCGGGCAGGCGCGGCTGGGTGGCCGATTCGGTGCGCATGGTGGTGGGGCTGTCCGTCTGGGCAAACAGCAGCACCCTCAGCCCCTGATCGCTGGCCGTCCGGATCACCTGCTCCAGATCTGATATCAGCGGCACCGCCGACCGCAGCACGTCTGGCGCACCCATGACGTAGGTACGCAGGGGATCTTCAAAGGTTTCGGCGCTCCACTTGTAGGCCGAGGCAAACGGAATTTCTTCTTTCAGCGGACGCTTCTGGCCCGTGCAGGCTTGCAGCAGGGCGTCGTTGGTTTTGTTGCTGAAGCTGGCGCTGGCGGCATAGTCTCCCAGGAGCGACCGCAGTTCGGCCTCGCTAATGCCAACGGGCTGCACGGACTGGAGCTGGATGCGGTTGGCGGTGAGGGTGCCGGTTTTGTCCAGGCAGATCACGTTGACGTTACTGAGCGACTCTACGGCGTTGGACTGCTGAATCAGGGCGTTGCGGTCGGCCATCCGCACCGAACCCAGGGCATAGGCCAGCGAGATCATCAAGAACAGGCCACTGGGCACCAGTCCGGCAATCACGGCAGCGTTGGCCACGGTGGTGGCGAAGGGGGTAAAGCCAATCAGCAGGGAAATTCCGGCCAGCAGCCAGAGCAGAATTGCCGTGACCAGCAGCAGCCTCACCAGCCAGTTGATCTGGCGCTGGAGGGGAGTCAGCACCCGCCGAAAAGATTTCGCCCCCGCCGTCAGCTGGTTGGCGTAACTGTCTTGCCCCACCTTGTCGGCCCGGTAGCAGGCGGTGCCGCTGACGCAAAAGCTGCCGGAATAGAGCGGATCGTTGAGCCGCTTGGCGATCAGGTCGGACTCGCCGGTCAGCAGCGACTCATCCATGTTGATCTCGCCCTCGCTCACCACCGTGCCGTCCACCACAATCTGATCGCCTGGTTTCACCACCAGCACATCCCCCAACACAATTTCATTCGGGTCTGCCACCTTCTCCTGCCCCGAGCGCACCAGCGTCACCTTGGGCCGAGTCAGCAGGGCAATGCTATCCAGCTTGCGTTTGGCTTTAATCTCCTGGTAGATATTCACCAGCGAGTTCACCGAAATCACAAAAGCGATCACGCCAACGTCATCGATGCGTCCCAGGGCAATCAACACCAGACTGATCAAAAACAGCACAATGTTGATGAAGGTGAACAGGTTTTCGCGCAAAATATCGCCGTAGCCACGGCTAGACTGGAGCGGCAGGCTGTTGCCCTGGCCCGAGCGTCGCCGACTGTCGGCTTCTTGATTGCTGAGGCCCTGGATCTGAGAAATCGGCTGAGCGGCGGGTTGAGAAGAGGCAGAAGTCATGGGGGTTCTTTAACAGGGTCAGAGTAACAGTCAGACTAACAGGGTCAGAGTAACCAGAGCGGCTGAATCAGGGACTACCGGTACTGCTGGCGTTGCCGCACCAGGCTGATGTAGTAGAGCAGCTGCATCACTGAAGTAACTGCCGCAGCCAGGTAGGTGAGGGCGGCGGCGTTCAGCACCTGTCGGGCTCCCTTGGCCTCCTCGTTCGTGTCCAGCAGGCCCGACTCTTTCAGCAGGTTGAGGGCGCGGCGGCTGGCGTCTAGCTCAATTGGCAGGGTCAGCACCGAAAAGAACACCATCAGGCTGAAAAACAGCACCCCAATCCACATCAGGCCCACGGCGTTAAACAGAAACCCCATGGTAAAGGCCAGGTAGGAAATCGTCGGGGTAAATTGCAGGGCGGGTAGCAGCATGCCCCGCATCACGATCAGCGGCGAGCGGGTCTGGTATTGCTGGACGTGGCCCAACTCGTGGGCCGTGACGGCCATGGCGGCAATCGAAGGCTGGCTGGCAATCGGCTGGGAGAGGCGAACCACATTGGCATGGGGGTCAAAGTGGTCGGTGAGGGAGCCAGCAATCCGCTCGACTGGAATGGGTTGGAGCGAGGTGCGGTTAAACAGGGTTTGGGCTACCTGCAATCCATTCATCTGTTCGGTGTTGGGCACCTGACTCCATTTGGCAAAGCTGCTGCGCAGGTAGGCTTGCACCAGCCCCGACAGCACCAGGGTTGGCAGTGCAATCAGCAGAAAGTAGGTGGGATCAAAATAGAACATGGTTGAGAAACTCTTAAGAGATTAGCGGAACAGGTCTGAAAACGTAATCTCGAACAGGATCTTGAATTCTAAATAAACATTATGACCAATAGCGGACAAATTCCTGTTTGGCAAAACCAATGCGACGGAAGGCCCGCCACTGCATGATGATGCCAGCAATCGCCAGCCCCAGCCAGATCAGCGACCAGAGCCAGGACTCCTGCAACACGGGTCGAATCGCCGTACCCGCCAGCTGGAGCCGTTCTACCGACACCCGACCAGCGGGCAACAGCAGGGCCAGCACCAGCGCATTTGCCCCAGCAATCGCCGTCAGCAGAATCACCAGATACTTTTGCCAGTGGCGCAGGTAGGTCAGAACCCCCACCACCGCAGCACAGCCGAGGGCAATCAGGGCCGTTCCCAATCCCGGACTGAGGCCTAGGGTATTCAGCAGGCCAGCGGTCAGCCAGGCAGTTGTGATTGCGCCCAAAAGGGCCACGCCTGCGTCATAAAACAGCCAGGAAAACACGGCCAGCCCCAGCCCCAGCAAAACGCCTACCGTTAAGCCCGTGACAGAGGCCGCCAGACCCTCGCCCAGCAGCAGCTGGAACCCCCGCATGCCCAGCCACAGACCGCCAAAGAACGACCAGACGGGCAGCATCACCAGAAAAAAGCGATAACCCGCAAAACACAAGAGGCCGCCAAACAGTCCCGAAACAAAGAAAAGCAGGAGGGTTTTCAGCATGGTTGTTGGGTTTTAGAGTTCAGGGGTTTTAAGGTTTTTTAACAGATGCAGTTATCTGAACACAGCTATCTAGACACAGCTATCTGGGCGTACAGAGGCGGAACCGGAATTCGTTTCCATACCTAGCAAACAATGGCGACATTGTTGAGAAACCCCTAAAAATCTTTCGATTTCGTCTGGCCCATTTCTGTCCAGTCATTGTTGTGCCTCCTATCGTAACTATTGATTTCACCTGATTTCACCCCGTTTCAGCCTGACAACCCGGTTTCAGCCTGACAACCAGCGGTCTACGTCCCGCCAGACATTCACTGAATATTCACAGGAGGGTCAGCGCAGGCACCGGGCTAAGCTTCTGGCACTGAACAAGCGGTCGCCATTGCTGCATCTGGTACGAGCAGGCACAGGTACGAGCAGGCACAGGTACAAGCCGACAGGGGAACCCCGCATAATGGAAAGGAGCACCGTGATTTACTGGCTAGCCGCTGCGCCATGAAATTCATCAATCCCAAAACTGATTTCGCCTTCAAGAAAATTTTCGGGGCCACCAGCAGCAAGGACATCTTGATCGGGTTTCTCAACGCCATTCTCTACCCAGAGCAGCCCACTATCACCGATTTGAAAATTCTCGACCCCTACCAGGCTCCCCGGATCACGGGCATCAAAGACTCCTATCTGGATGTCAAAGCAACGCTGAGCAACGGCAAAACCGTAATCATCGAAATGCAGGTGCTGAACGTGCTCGGCTTCGAGAAACGCGTGCTCTATAATGCTGCCAAAGCCTTTTCAATTCAGCTCTCGGTCGGTGAAGACTATACGCTGCTGAATCCGGTGATCGCCCTGACGATCACCGATTTTGAGATGTTCGAAGGCAGCCCCAAGGTGATTTCCTGCTATCGATTGAAGGAAAAAGACGACCTGACCGACTATAGCGACGACATTGAGCTGGTGTTTGTTGAGTTGCCCAAGTTCAACAAGCGGCTGGAGGAGTTGAACAGCGTTACAGACAAATGGCTGTATTTCCTCAAGCTGGCCAATACGCTGGATGCGGTGCCGCCGACCATGGCCGAAGTGCCCGAGATCAAGCGCGCCTTTGACGTGGCGCAACAGAGCAAGCTGAGCCGTCAGGAGCTGGAAATTCTGGAGAAGCGAGAGATCTTCCTGCACGACAGCCGCAACGCTATCTTGAAAGCTCAACTCCAGGGCAAGCAAAAAGGCAGGGCCGCAGGGTTGGCCGAAGGACTGGCTGAAGGCGCGCAGGCCAAGGCCAGGGAAATTGCCCGATCGCTGCTCAATGTACTGGAGGTCGAAACGATCAGCCAGACCACCGGCCTGACGATTGCGGAAGTCGAGCAACTGCGAGATCAGGCCACCCTTTTGCCTCCCAGTGCCGACTCGTGAGGTTCGGGCCTCAGGTGCCAGGTGGGTAGAGGAGCTGACTGCGGGTAGCTGGTTTCACGCAAAGTGGGATAATAGCGAGAAGTTGAATCTTCGGGTTCGACTGCCCTCTCGTCATCTGCTCACGCACCAACCACCATGTCCGACCAAGCGATCAGCGCCGCCGTTGCCAAGCTCTACGACACCTACCCCTTCCCGCCTGAACCCCTGCTGGACGAACCGCCTCCAGGCTATAACTGGCGTTGGAACTGGCTGACGGCCTACAGCTTCTGCACCGGACGCCGCCCAGCCAATCAGCGGATTCGGATTCTGGATGCGGGCTGTGGCTCTGGGGTTGGCACCGAATATCTGGTGCATCTCAACCCGGAAGCCGAAGTGGTGGGGATTGACCTGAGTGCTGGCACCCTGGCGGTCGCAACTGAGCGCTGTCGTCGGTCTGGGGCGGAGCGCGTGCAGTTCCAACAGCTCAGCCTGTTTGATGCTGCTCAGTTGCCGGGTGAGTTTGATCTGATCAACTGCGTCGGCGTGCTGCACCATACGCCCGACCCGATGCGCGGCATTCGCGCCCTGGCCCAGAAACTGGCTCCGGGTGGGCTGATGCATATCTTCGTCTATAGCGAGCTGGGCCGCTGGGAAATCAAGCTGATGCAGCAGGCGATTGCTCTACTTCAGGGTGAGCAGCGCGGCGACTACCGGGACGGGGTGCAGGTTGGACGCCAGATCCTAGCCGCTCTGCCCGAAACCAATCGGCTGGTCAGGCGCGAGGCCGAACGCTGGGCAATCGAGAACCACCGGGACGAATGCTTCGCCGATATGTACGTGCATCCCCAGGAGATCGACTACAACATCGATAGCCTGTTTGAGCTGATCGACGCCTCTGGCCTGGAGTTTGTCGGCTTCTCCAACCCCAAAACCTGGGAGCTAGATCGCCTGCTGGCCAAAGCCCCCGACCTGCTGGAGCGGACCCAAGGCCTGACCGACCAACAGCGCTACCGGCTGATTGAACTGCTCGACTCGGAAACCATCACCCACTACGAGTTCTTTTTGGCCAGCCCGCCTTTCCATCGCAGCGACTGGAGCGAGGACGCCGCGCTGTTGCAAGCCATCCCCGAACGCAGCCCCTGTATGGAGGGTTGGGACAGTAGGACGCTGTTCAACTACGAGTACCAAGTCGTGCGGCTGAGCGACGCCGAATGGCAGTTTCTCAAAGCCTGTGACGGCAACCAGAGCCAAACCGTAGCCGAGCTGTTGCAGCAGACTGAGCTAGATCTGGCGGGCGTGCGGACCCTGCAACAACAGCAGCTGATCCTGCTGACGCCCTCTGCTGCAAATGTGCCCTGATACCTAACTGGCTTTGATACCAATGTTCTATGAACCTGTCTAGCCGATCCAGAACGAGGGATATTGGGCCTGGCCAGGTTGTTTGACTTTGATAGAAGGATCTGGTGATCAAAAGATTGTCTTCAACCAAGAGAATTCGCATTGGGATTACTCCCGCAAAGGGGCAGGAATTACGCTTCGATTTCCCAACCCAGACAAACGGCAACTTGCTCGGTGAGCCGGAAGGGGTCGAACGGTTTGGGCACGATGCCTTTGACATTGAGCCGCGCTAATTCCGTAGCCTGGGGCAGGTTGATCTTTGCGGTGAGGAGGACGATCGGAATCGATATTTCCGCCAGTTGAGTTCGTAAGTGGGTCAGGAACGTAAAGCCATCCATTTCGGGCATCATCATATCGAGCAGGATGGCATCGGGCGGACTCATCATGACTTGAGCCAGACCTTCTTGCCCGGATGCAGCAGTCATGACGCTCCAGCCCCCAATGTCTTCTAGACATCCCTGCACCACGGTACGCACGTCCGCTTCATCGTCAATCACCAAGACTCGTTTAGGGAACATTGTAAAGAAACTCCACATCTTATAGTTTGGGCAGCTTATAGTTTGGGTAGCTCGAAATTGAAGCGTTAATCGGGGGAATATACCCATAGCCACTCAGTTTCGGACAGAGTACAGGGGCACTGGTTGGTGTTTCTCTGCGTGGCGACTGTCTCCCGCCCCTAGACTCGTCAATCTAATGGGAGCTATAGCTTTCGACATTAGAAATCTGCGAAGGTTTATTTAGACTCTGTATGCTAAAACTCGGTTTTGAAGAATTTTTGAAGCCTGGGTTTATTTAATTTTTGCTGTGAGTCTGTCGGTTTTAATCGGCCAACTCATTTGGCAATTCATCTGTCCAGGTAAACACACTTGCAACCTGCTCCACCAGCGTCATGGGGTCGAAGGGTTTGACGATAACGCCCGCAATTCCCAAATCGGCAAAATCCGCCCGATCTGCTGGAAGCGCCTTAGCCGTGAGCAGGGCAACCGGAATAGCCTGGGTTTGAGGATGGGCTTGCAGGGCTTGCAATGCCTCTAAGCCTCCCATACCGGGCATTGACACATCCATCAAGATACCGTCTGGCTGGGCGGCGATCGCCAACTGCACCCCTTCAGCTCCAGAACTTGCTGTCAGGACTTCCCACGCTGCAATGTCCTCCAGGCATCCCTGGATAATGGCGCGGATGTCTGCTTCGTCATCGATTACCAAAACTCGTTTGGTTCGCATCGCCGTCCTGTTCTGAAAGAGCAGCCATTCTGCAAGAAAAATTCATCTTCAATCCTGATTCTGATCGATCGCAGTCAAGGGAAGGGTGAAGTAGAAGGTACTACCTTGCTCCAGAATACTTTCTACCCAGATTTTACCGTGGTGATGTTCAACAATGGTGCGGCAAATTGCTAGCCCTAATCCTGTTCCGCCTTTTTCGCGAGCATCGGAGGCATCGACCTGCTGGAATTGCCCGAAGATCGTTTCCAGTTGATTGGCAGGAATGCCGCGTCCCTGGTCCTGCACAGTGAAGAGAACGTGGGGGGCAGGCAGGCAGCGGGGCAGAGCAGCAGGGGAGTGGGGCGCAGGAGAGGATAGAGGGCTAACGAGTTGGGCGCTGAGCTGTACGGTGCTGCCCGGTGGTGAAAACTTGATGGCGTTGCTCAGCAGGTTAGTCAGGGTTTGAACGATCGCATCGGCATCTGCCCAAATTTCGAGTTGGGTGGGTTGAACAGCGAGGGTGATGTGATTTTGTTCCGCCTGTGGTCGCATCACGTCCACCGATTGCTGGATTAGATCGGCAGCGGCACAGGGCTGGAAGAGAAACCTGGCTTGTCCTGACTCTAATCGGCGCAAATCCAGGATGTCGCTCACCAGCCGCACTAATCGATCGCTTTGACGAGCGGCAATTGCAATCATTTCTCGCTTCTTTTCAGGTTTCTGGTCATACACGCCCCCGGCAACCAGACCCAGAGATCCCCGAATCGAGGTGAGCGGCGTGCGCAGTTCGTGGCTGACGACAGAGATAAAGTCTTGTTTCATTTGATCAACTTTTCGTCGTTCTTCAACGTCAAATAGGGTGGAGCGACTCATCACAAAGTTTCCAGTTTCGTCATAAATTGCGGTTGCGTTTAAGCTGACCCAGCGAGTCTTGCCGTCCTTATGAATTATCTGAAACTCTAAATCATTGATCCAGCCCTGCTGCTTAAACAAAGGAAAGTTTTCGTAAAACGTGGGCTTGCTGTCAGGCACAAGCAGATCCACAAATTTCTTCTTGTACAAAATTTCCTCTCGGCTATATCCCAGCCAATTCAGTTCGGTATCGTTGATCCGAATAAAGGTTCCTTCCTGATCGAGCGAGTGATAGCCACAGGGGGCGTTGTTGTAGAGATCTTCAATTTCGCGAGCATAGTGCTGGAGGGCGGTTTCTGCCTGTTTTCGCACCGTAATATCGTTATTGATTTCCAAAATTTTGATCGGTTTCCCCTGCTGGTCTTTTTGCAGCACCCAGCGGCTTGCCACGGTGAGAGGACGATCGTGACGATCGAAATGCACCAGTTCACCCTCCCAGTAACCCTGCTCAAACAGAGTGGCTTTCAATTCATGGAGGGGCTGCGGAAACTGGGTTTTTAACAGCGTATGCGATTCTTTACCCAACGCTTCGGCTTTTGTCCAGCCATAGGTATGTTCAGCTCCTACATTCCAGAAGGTGATTACCGAATTTAAGTCACAGGTCATGATCGTGTCGAGGGCAAGATCGAGCAACTGTGCCTGTTCAAACAAAACGAGCTGCGTCTGCTGCTGTTCCAGCAGGGTTTTCAGCAGGCGATCGTTGGTTGCGCTCAGTTCTGCGGTGCGTTCGGCGACCCGTTGTTCCAGTTCGGCATTGAGCTGTTGAAGTTCCAGTTCAGCCTGTTTTCGCTCGGTGATGTCGATCGTGATCCCCAGCAGTCGCAGCGGTGTTCCGGCTTCGTCGCGGAAAATCTGACCAATTCCGGCAAACCAGCGAATTTCACCAGCACGAACCACGCGAAACTCAAGTCTCAATTCAGAAGACTCGTCTTCTAACACTTGCAGTGTTTGTTGATTGATTTTCTCACGATCGTCGGGATGAAGGCAGTCCAACCAGGTTTCGTAAGCGGCGGGTGTGCTGGGGGCAAGCCCGTAAAGCTGATAATACTCCGGCGACCAGATCAGCGTGTTGTTGGAGACATTCCAGTCCCAGACGGCAGAATTGCTGGCGACCTGAGCCAGCCGCAGTCGGGCTTCGCTTTGGCGTAACGCTGCTTCCGCCTGTTTGCTCTGAGTGATATCCACCGTGAAAATAATAATTCCGCCAATTTGGTCGGCTGCGGTGTACCAGGGTCGGACTTCCCAGGACAGCCACTGCTGACTGCCATCGGCCCGCACAAACAAATCATCGTCACTTTTCTCGATCGCTCCTGCCAAACAGCGTTGATGAACTTGTCGCCATCGGTCTGGCATTTCGGGAAAGATGTCGTAGTGCGATCGACCGATCACCGATTCCACTGAACCCAGAGAATATTCATCAATCCAGCGGTGGCTTGCCATCACATAGCGCATTTCTCGATCAAACATGGCGATACTGGCAGGCGCAAACTGGACAAACAGCCGCAGAATCGCTTCCTGCTCTCGCAGCATGGCTTCGGATTGTTTGCGCTCTGTAATGTCTCGTGTGACTGCGAGAACGAGAACTTCAGAGTGGCCATCGGATTGGAGCGGCACTGCATGAGATTCCAGCCAGCGTCGCGTTCCTTTCAGTCCAGTGATCTCGAACTCCAGAAGCGCGGTTCTGCCCTGGGCTGCCTGCTGGGTGAAGCCCAGAAACGCCTGCTGATGGGCGGGACTGATCAGGGGACAAACGCATTGCCCCAACACCTTATCCAAGCTGTCTGCTTCGATCATGGCCAGTCCGGCAGGATTCATGTTGCGCAGTATTCCGTCAGTTGTCACCACCTTGACGCATTCCGGCTCGGCTTCAAAAATGGCGCGAAATTGCTGCTCGCTTTGCAGCAAAGCCTGCTCTAACCGCTTGCGATCGTCGATTGCCATAATGGTGCCTGACATTCGCACCGGCTGGCCATTGTCGTCATAAAAGGCTTGCCCTCGTCCTTCAATCCAGTGTAGGCTACCATCCGCCCACACCACTCGAAATTCGTGCTGGTAAGGCGTTCTGCTCTTTAGCGATCGTTCGACCGCCTCGCTTAGTCCCTGCCGATCTGCCGGATAAAGAC
Organism: Elainella sp.; assembly: GCA_046080625.1. GTDB lineage: Bacteria > Cyanobacteriota > Cyanobacteriia > Elainellales > Elainellaceae > Elainella. The sequence continues at coordinate 11,282 of JBJTUI010000607.1, forward strand.
AGGTGTCAAACGTTTCGTAGCGACCGTCAAACTGACCTGGAGCCAGTCCGAAAAGCTGTTCATGTTCTGGCGACCAGCGAATCTCCCCAGTGAGCATGTCCCAGTCCCACATGCCCATCTGGGCAGCTTCCAGAGCTACTTTTAGCCGATCGCTGCTCTCTTCCTGAAGCCGACGGCTGAGCTGTTCAACTTTGCGCCTGCTGTCCCGCAGGTTCTTGCTCAAAAGGTTAATCAGAATGGCAACGATGGCAAAAATGCCCAGTCGCAGCAAATCGTCGGGGGCTGTTTCCCACAGCTGCTTGTCTGGAGCGATAAAGTAGTGGTTTAACGCAAGCAGAGACAGAATAATCGAAGTGACACCGGGACGAATCCCGCCGTACCAGGTAGTGAGAATGATTGCAATGTAGAAAAATGCGCCCACCGTTCGATTCAACAATGGCTCCAGCCAGAGCGTCAGCAGCAGCGCAACCGCAGGTGCAGCGATCGCTATGCCATAGGACAACAGCGAGCGGCAGGCTTTTGATTCCATGCGTAGATATTGCCGATCCAGACGTTTTTTGAGTGAGATTGCCATCTAGCTCTGTCCGATACGGTGAAGGATACGTGTAACCAGATCGGTTGCGGGAATGGTTTTATTAATATATTCATCAGCTCCGGCTGCATAAGCTCTAGCGATCGCTTCCGGTTCGGTATGAGCAGATAAAAATAGGATCTTTAAATGCCGCCATCGTGGATCTGCCCGCACGACCTGACATAGATCGCTGCCGTCAAACTCCGGCATTTCCAGATCCAGGATCAAGATATGAGGATTACAGGCAGCTAAAATCTGCCAGAACTGCTGCGGATCGGCAGAGGTCGTGATCTGTAGCCTGTGAGAAGTTAGGCGATTGGTGAGGGCAGCGAGAAATCCGGGATCATCATCGATGATCAAAACGCGATCCTGCACGGTGGCATGGGATTGCTGGTTCAGGACATCCGTGACGGTTTTAAGAATGACGTGGGCAGGTAAGGGTTTCTGTAAAAATGCATGCACGCCCAGCCGCGCCGCCATCACCCGATCGCGCAAATCTTCGCGGGCTGTGCAAATCACAACCGGAATTTTAGACGATCGCTGTTCAAGTTCGCGTATCAGCGTCAACCCCGTTTCGTCACTGGGAAAGGTCAAATCCAGCAGAATCATGGCGGGCGGCGACTCGACAATCATCTGACGGGCAACAGTGAGGTCGGTGGCAATTTCAACCTGAAGATTCCAGGCGATCGCTTCAATTCGCAGCCGCTCGGCTAATAGTAGATCGTCATCCACGATTAAGATTTTGGCCGATAAATCCGGTAACGGCATCTGCGCCGGCAAGGGCCGAAGTTTTGGCGGCAAATCGACCTGGGCCTGAACCACTGTTTGTTTGATCGATTCAGTCCACTGAACTGCCTCTGCAATCTGCGCTGCTTCCAGCACAGGCGACTGCATCAACTGTTCTAGCTCTCTAGCCCATTGAGACGCCTCTGACAGCCCAAACATTCCCATCGAACCAACTAATTTATGGGCTAGCTGCCGGGCCTGCTGCTGCTGACTTGAGACAACACCCGGCTTCAAAGTGGCGACTAAGCTTTCTAGCGCATGAATCTGCTCCAGATATTGATCTTTAAACTGATTCCAAACTTTAGAAGCAACTGCCTGTGCCTTCTGCTGGGTGTGACGATTACCTGAAATTGTTGTACCAGGATTCGGAAATTTCTCAAGGGTCGAGGATTGAGGAGCTACAGGGAGTCGGGCGGCAGATTGCGTCCGTGATTGAGACTGTAAT
>JBJTUI010000608.1:0-3729 GCA_046080625.1 Elainella sp.
AAAGATGCCGAAACCCTGGTCGGGGGCAGCGGCGACGATCTGTTGAACGGCAGGGGCGGCAAGGATCGGATCACGGGCGGTACGGGCCGCGATCGGTTTGTCCTGGAAGTGGCGGCCTCCCAGCTGACTGCGACCCCGGAAATTCTGGATTTCAGAAACGGTCAGGATCTTCTGGAGCTGCCTGGATTGGAGTTTGCCGATCTATCAATCAGCCGGGGCACGGGCACCCTGGCCAACAGCACCCTGATTCGCAATCGCCAGACCGGCGAATATCTGGCCGTGCTGCGGGGCGTCCTGAGCAGCAGCATTGATGCCACCGATATTTTTGGAGCCGTCAGTTTGCCCGTGTTGCCGCCCCCCGCCCTGTCGGTTCAGCCCAACCCGGTGAAATTCAGCGCCAGCGCCAGCGAAGCCACAATTGCCGCCACAGCCGCCGCCCGGATTCAGCTGGGCAGCCAGACGATCCACATTGGCACCGAGCAGGTGAGCAGCATCAACCAGAACCCGGTGATCGTCAGCTTCGATGCCCAGAACCCGGCCAACAACTGGCGGCGCACCGACTACGAAACCACCGGCAGCGACGGACGCGGCTACGGCCTGTTCTGGAGCAGTAGCCAGCTCTATGCCCTGTTCAGCGTAGACGGTACCCAGGGTACCCCAGACCAGGATTTCCGTCGGGCCAGCGGTGGAGCCACCCAGACCTGGCTGCAGAGCTATGGCGCGGGCGGTGGAGCCAAAGTCACAGTGCTGGCCCGCCTCGACCCCACCACCGGCACAATGACCGACGCAGTTTACCTCTCGGCCCGCCTCAGCGATGGCCGGAGCAACAGTCTGGCCGTCGATAGCCTGACGACCAATCCCGCAGGCAACCTGGTCGTGAATGCCCAGTCCTTCTTCGCCCCACGCCGTCCCGACGGTCAGGCCATGACCCAAACCACTCCCGGCAGTTCACCCTTCGCCTACCAGCTGGAAATTACGCCGGATTTGAAGACGGTGATCAGCACGGCGGCAGCGGGGTGGAGTTAGGGAGATGGGGGAGATGGGGAAGATGGGGGGATAGGGGGGTGAGGAGTGTAGAGGTAGTTTGTTGGTCTCTTCTAGTTGATCTCTGCTAAATGATGATCTCTGGTTTATGAGAGCGTGAATATGGAGAGCGGCCTAGCTAGTAGAAACTCCCTACCTCCCCCATCTCCCCCACCTCCCCCATCCCCCCTACCTCCCCATCCCCTCCCCCAACCTGCGGCGCAGCAGATCCAGCACCGTACAGAGACTCAGCCAGCGCACTAGCTCGCGGCCTCTGGACTCGCCGAACAGGTAGCGGTGGCTCTCGACTGTGCCATCGGGGGCGGCGATGCCCAGGTAGACCAGTCCTACGGGTTTGGTGGGGCTGCCGCCATCGGGGCCAGCAATGCCGGTGATGCTGAGGCCCCAGTCGGCTTTAAGGCGGTCGCGGGCACCCTGGGCCATCTGTTGGGCGACGATATCGCTGACGGCTCCCTGGGCAGCCAGATCGTCCGGGTTGACGCCCAGCAGGTCGAGCTTGACCTGGTTGTCGTAGGAGATAATGCCGCCCCGGAAATAGGCTGAGCTGCCGGAAACCTGGGTGAGAAACTGGCCCAAGCCGCCGCCGGTACAAGATTCGGCCACCGCTACGGTTTGCCCAGCCCGCTTCAGCAGTTCGCCCACCACCGAGGCCAGGGTGTCCTGGTCGCTGCCGTAGTAGTCGGCTCCGGCAATTTGCCGAATTTGCGCGGCTACGGGTTCGATTAGCTGGAGCGCCTCCGCTTCCGTTTTGGCCTTGGCGGAAACCCGCAGGCGGACTTCGCCCTTGCCCGCATAGGGAGCCACAGTTGGGTTTTCTAGTTTGAGCTGTTCCGCTACTTTCTCAGCCAGCGTTGATTCCCCGATCCCCCAAAACCTGAGGGTGCGGCTGTAGATAATTTCCTGGCCCCAGCCCTGGCGGATTAGGTAGGGCACGGCAGTTTCGCGCCACATCACCTGCATTTCGCTGGGCACGCCCGGAAAGGTCATCAGGGTGAGGCCGGGCCGGGGCTGCCAGATCAGGCCGGGGGCGCTGCCGGTCGGGTTGGGCAATACCTCTGCGCCAACGGGCAGCAGGGCTTGCTTACGGTTGCTGGGCGACATGGGGCGTCCGCGACGGGCAAACTTGGCGGCGATGTCTTCCAGCAGGTCGGGCCGTTCGACCAGCGGTGCTCCAAAGAAGTCGGCCAGGGTTTCGGTGGTCAGGTCATCCGGCGTGGGACCAAGGCCACCGGTAAAAATCAGCAGGCGCGAACGTTCGCAAGCAATCGCTACCGCCCGCTGCAAGCGCAGCACATTGTCACCCACTACGGTTTGGTAATAGTGGGGAATGCCGAGCTGGGCCAACTCCTGCGCTAGAAACTGGGCGTTGCTGTTGAGGATTTCGCCCAGCAGCAGTTCGGTCCCGACCGAGATTACTTCCGCTGCCTGTGTTTCGCTCATACGCGCCAAGGGAAGGGGAGAACTAAAACCGATTGCGGCTACTAGTTTGCGGCTACTAGTTTGCGGCTGCCAGTTTGCGGCTACTGCTGTCGGGCATAGCGCCGGACTCGCCAACCCGCATAGCTGAGCAGGGCCGTGGCTGCCGCCGCGTAGACGATGCCGCTGGGGACACCCGAGAAGGCCAGCGCCAGACTCCCGACCCAGAGGGTGAGGGCATAGATGAACAGCACCGTCAGACGATGAGAGAGCCCCGCCTCCAGCAGCCGGTGGTGCAAATGCCGCTTATCGGCAATGAAGGGCGATTTACCGTGGCGCAGCCGATCCAGGATTACCGCCGACATGTCGAGCAGGGGCACGGCCAGAATCAGCATCGGCAGCAGTACCGCTACGGTGGTAACGCCTTTGACCAGGCCAATCACACCCACGCCAGCCAGGGTAAAGCCCATAAAGTAGGCTCCGCCATCGCCCATAAAAATTTGGGCCGGGTTGAAATTGTAGCGCAGAAACCCCAGCGCCCCACCTGCCAGAGCCGCCACGATCAGGGCTGCCGCAGGCTGATTCATGAACAGACAGACGATGATCATAATCACGGCAGCAATTCCCGAAACGCCCGCCGCTAGACCGTCCAGCCCGTCGATCCAGTTGATCGCGTTGGTCATACCGACCAGCCAGATCACGGTGGCTGGCAGGCTAATCCAGACCGGCAGCGACACCAGACCGACAAAGGGAATGCTGAGAAACTCAATTTGCACACCGGCCTGCCAGGCCAGCGATGCCGCGACTATCTGCAACAGCAGCCGCAAAAACGGAGAAAGATTAAACAGATCGTCGGCCAACCCGATTAAAAAGAAGGCGACTCCCCCCAGAGTGACGCCCCAGATTTCGTATTCCTTGTCTGGTGGCAGCACGCCAAACCCGCCCAGCCACCAGACGCAGAGTAGGGCGATTAGCGTTCCCAGAAAAATCGAGACGCCGCCCAGCCGCACCATGGGCCGCTGATGAACTTTGCGTCCGCCGGGCGGATCATAGTAGCCACTTTTCAAGCCAATTTTCTTGACGATCGGGGTCGTCAGCAAAACAATGGCGGCGGCAATGATGAAAGCTAGAAAATGAAAGAATTGGGGGGGCATCAGCAATTCGGGAGGTACACAACAAACAAACTAAAGCCTTTCGTAACCAACTTTGGCTTGCCCGAAAGTAGTTTTAGCACAGGATGCAGAATTATTGATGACAATTTTTTGATTT
>JBJTUI010000609.1:0-3184 GCA_046080625.1 Elainella sp.
ATTCAATGGTCAAGTTGCCTTTGTCGATGCTGGCGTGGCTGATTCTGCCTCGCTGGTTTCGCAGTTCAGCTCAGGCACAGAGATTCATCTGCTCGATTCGTCTCAAGACGCGATTGACCAGATCACGAGTATCTTGGCCAACCGTTCTAACATCAGCGCTGTCCACCTCGTTTCGCACGGCAGCGATGGGGCTCTGCTGCTGGGTGGCAAAACCGTCAGTGACCTGAACGATTACGATGCTGAGCTACAGCAATGGTCAGACTCCCTCAGCTCAGATGCCGACATTCTGCTCTATGGCTGTAACGTGGCGGCGGATGGAACGGGGAAAGCCTTTGTGAATCAGCTTGGTCAGCTCACAGGGGCAGATGTGACGGCCTCGGATGACCTGACGGGCAGTGTAACACTCGGCGGCGACTGGACTCTGGAATACAGCACAGGTGCAATTGAAACGGCTGCAATTGCTGATACGGCTTATCAGGACACCCTGGCCAACTTCAGAGTCACCACGCTCAACGATGTGGTTGACCCCAACGATGGGGTGATTAGCCTGCGAGAAGCCGTGAATGCGGCCAACACTCTGGGCGGCAGCAACAACATCTTCTTCAACGTTAACGGCACCATCACCCTGACTGGAGGAGAGCTGGGCATCAGCAGCAACCTCAGCATCTTTGGCAACGGGGCCAGCTTCACCACCATCAGCGGCAACAGAGTCAGTGCCGTCTTCTTCATCAGCAGCGGCACCGTGCTGTTGTCAGGGCTGACGGTGACCAACGGGGGCGCGGGTGAAAGCCTTGGCGGTGGTATTTTCAACAGTGGTAATCTTACCGTCCAGTTCTGTACCCTGCAAGGCAACTCGGCATTCTACGGCGGTGGCATTGGCAACAGAGGTACTCTGACGGTGAACAGCAGTACCTTCAGTGGCAACTCGGCGGGCAGCGGCGGCGGCATTTACAACGATGGTGGCACCCTGACGGTGAACAGCAGTACCTTCAGTCGCAACAAGGCAGGCAGCGAGGGCGGCGGCATTCTCAACAAGAGTGGCACCCTGACGGTGAACAGCAGCACCTTCAGTGATAACATGGCAAGCGTCGGCGGCGGCATTGACAACGAGGGCACCCTGACGGTGAACAGCAGCACCTTTAGCGGCAACCAGGCAAACGGCTTCGGCGGCGGCGGCATTATCAACAGAAGCACCCTGACGGTGAGCAGCAGCACCTTCAGCGGCAACAGGGCAACCAACGGCAGCGGCGGCGGCATTGTCAACACTAGTATTGGCACCCTGACGGTGAACAGCAGCTATTTCCTGAACAACCAGGTCAGCAATATTGGTGGCGGCCTTTACAACTTTGGCACCGCCACGCTGATTGGCAACGTGATCAGCCAGAACCGCGCCACCAATGCTGGGGGTGGAGTGTACAACGACAGCGGCACGGTGCGGCTCCAGCTCAACAACATCAGCAGCAATACGGCTCCCAGTGGAACTGACCTGTTTGGAGCCTTCGTCAGCGGCAACAGCCCCACCAATCCCTTCGGCTTCAACGTCATCGGCAAGGGCGGTGGCTTCAGTGGCATTGTGAATGGCGTCAATGGCGATGTGATTCTGGCACCCGGCCAGGAACTACCGCAACCCTGAGGCAGGGGGGACGGGGATGGGGTGTATCAATTTCCCTCATTCCCCTGGCTGACGGGCAGGGCGGTGAGCCATTGCTCTAGGTCAGAGAGGGCCGTGAAGTCGAGCAGGGCTTCGCCTAGGGCTTCGAGCTGTTCCAAGCTGAGAGACTGGACCTGGGTTGTCAGGTCTGGCGGCAAGTCACCCACCCGGCGGGTCAAGAGCTTGAGGATTAGCGACTGTCGCTCTTCCTGTCGCCCCTCTTGTCGGCCTCTCTGCTCGCCTTCTTGCAGGATCTCCTGATACCAGGGTGACTCTCGTAGTACTGCCATGTCCCACCTCATGATTTGCCTGACCACTTCACTGTCCAATACAAAGCTAGCAAAGAATCCCAACAATGCTTCCAACTCGACCATCTGCTCGTCCTGCCGCAGTTGGGTCAAGGCTCGCTGCACAACCGCCACTTCCCCACCCTGCTTCAGAATCGGCACAAACGGCAGCAGGGCCGTCAAGGACTGCTCAAACACGACCTCCGCCTCGACCTCCCACAAGTTGATCACCCGGTAGTCCTGTCTGGCTTCCAGGCCCAGCAAACTGGACTCGTAGCTCTGGGCAATCACGACTGAGGCAGCAGGCGGCAGGATGTTGACCAAGACCGGGTAGACGGGCAAGTTATAGCGCTCCTCGGCTAAAGCAGCATAGGCTCGCATTCGGGCAGGCAGGTTGGGGCTGTAGCGCAACTGTAGCTCATTCAGCACCAGGAACTCGCCCTGCTCAGGACTTGTGACCTTTACCAGCACATCGTTTTCCCGACTAATCCACTGAAACTCAGAACCGAGGATTTGTTGGGCGACCAGGTCAGGCTGTTGGGTGACCCACTGCACCCAGGCGGTGGGGGCGAGGCTGATCAATCGTTTGCCGCCGATGTCTGCTTTTTTGACCAGGGTGCTTCTCCTCGACTGCATTGTTTGCGCTGCTTGCATTGTCCAATGGGGCACCGTGCTACTTCGTTAACTTTTCCTTTAAAACCCTTAACTTCGGTTGTGTAATTTCCGTAGCCGTAGGAGACTATGTTCCAAAAAGCACAGCCAGCAGCCAGCACGGCCTTTGCATTGCTGCTGTTGTAGCATCTGCAATGGGTTTGGGCCTATGCCTGTAGCCATCTACACCGTAGTCGTCTACGCCTGTGCTGCTCATCTGCGCCTGATGTGACGCAGCTCCCTGTTCTCCAAGCTCGCTTTTCCTGGCTTGCAGATTCGGTCGATCTGAGTTCTATCCATCCCCTAACCTGGAGTTTCCTATGTCTGATGCATCCCTGGCGTTGAGTTCTCCCACCGTTGTTCCTACCACAATCGCCTTTGTCGATGCGGGCGTCGCTGATTCAGGTTCCCTGGTTTCGCAGTTCCAGCCCGGTACCGAGGTGCATCTGCTCGATTCTGTGAATTCCGGAAACTATGACCACTCCAGATCCGGAAATTATGACCGATGAACAGACGCAGGCGGGGCAATTTTCCACAATGAAGGAAAAGCCTTACCCCCCTGCTCACGATGTACAAGGTCATGGAGCGATACATG
>JBJTUI010000610.1:0-3291 GCA_046080625.1 Elainella sp.
CCCACAAGGTTGCAGAAGCGCCTCAAACAAGAGCTGCTGTTCATCGTCCTCTGAAGAGTTGCTTGGGAGGAATCGTTGGGTAATTGCTTCTAATGCGGATGGTAAATGAGACTGGAGCGCTGTCCAGCTTTCCCCCAGAAGCACTCCAGCCAGATTAGCTGCATGAATGGCTGTTGTGTGATTGGCCTGCTGAAGCAAACTGAGCAGGGTTGGCCAGACCGCCTGAATCAGCGGAGGTGGAGCGGAGGCCAGAGCTTGGCGTAGCCGTTCTTGGTAGGGTTGCCCTAGCTTCAGGGCTAGGGGCAAGAATTGGGCCAGGGCTTCAGGCTGCTCGCGGGAGGCAGCGGCAAGGGCAATGGTGTTGAACAGACCTAGATCCTGAATATCCAGTTGAGCTACCAGGTCAGTGAATTCAGCGGATTCCACAAGGGTCAAATGCTGCCGCAGGACTGGCAGCCAGTAGGAGTAGGACTGGCCTGCGTCGGGCTGCTGCATCCAGTTGAGCAGGCGGTGCCGCTCGGGTTGAGCAGAATGGCGTGTCAGCCAATAGGCAATCGCATATTCCAGCAGGGTCTGGTGGAAGAAATGCAGCTTGCGAGAGGGCAGCAGATCCAGCACGCCTTCGCTGAGCAGGTCGTTGTAGGCAGCGGTGACGAGTTTGGTAAATTCCAGGTTCAGATCGTCCCGGTAGAGCGATTCGCAGAGTTTGTTGTGGGAGAGCTCAAATAACCGTCGGGCCATTGTGAGACAGAAATCATCCTTGGCTATCGCCAGGGATTCGGTATCACTCGATTCGATGCGGCTGTAGGCAATCTTTTCATTCCAATAGCGCTGATAGAGCTTGCTGACCGTGAGGTCTGAAGGCACTTTGCCTGCTTGGGCAAACAGGTCGCAGAGCAGCGCCAGCAGCAGCGGATTTTGGATGATTTCGCGCAGGGAGCGATTGTCGGCAGAAAGGGCCAGGATCTGTTCGGCAAAAGCATCTCCTTGCTCTGGGGCCGCCCAATCAAGCCTGTTGAAGAAGGTAGCCGTAGCCAGGCGGATCTCGGCTGTCGTGAAGTCCGGAACCGACTGGCGCTTGACCCGATCCACTAGGCCAATCAGCCGCTGGGGAACAGGTTCAAGATAGTCGCTGTACTCATGGTCGCGACAGGTGAAAACGACGGTGACACCTTGCTCCAGAAGCTGGCCCAGCAGGGTCGAGAAGATCGGTACAAAGTCGCGGTTGATCAGCAGATCTAGAGTATCGATTAACAGTACCCCTCGGCCCCTAGTCTGGCAGAGTGTCTGGGTCACGGTGGTCAGAGATTGGCTGAGACCAGTCAAGCTTTGGCCCAGGGCACCGTCAATCGCTGAGGTCTGGTAGCCGGTAGGTGCCCCTAGGTCTTGCAGGCTGCCTGTAGCCCCAGCGGGCATAAAAGTGGCTGCGAGATAGGTAGAGGTCAAGAATGAGAAGAAATTTGAGGACAGGGAGACCGTACTGCACAGAATTACCCCGATCCAGGGCACCCCAGCGGCTGTCAACTGGTCGTAGAGATCGCCCAGGATGGTGGTCTTGCCATAGCCCGCAGGAGCCACGATTGGGATGATCTGGGGCTGCTGGCTGAGGCTCTGCTGGATAGCGACTAGATACTGCTCTTGCACAACGCTGCGGGGAATTCGCTCCAGGATACGCGGCGTCAAGGCTTGGCGGGCGGCTGTGGATTGGGCCTGGCAGGCAGACGAAAGGGCCAGGTCTGCTGGGCGGGTGGGCGCAGGAGGAGAGGCGGGAGCATCCGGAACATCCGGGCTAATGGCCACGGTTTCCCAATCCAGGTCGAGGGCGTCACAGATATCGATGAAGATAAACCGGCTGACGGGCTTGCCGGTAAAGAACTTGCTGACCGTAGCCCAGGAGGCAACCCCCAGCTCGTTAGCCACAGCCCGCTGGGTCAAGTTCTTCCGCAGCAGGGCGCGTTTGGCCTGCTCAATACCAGATGGGGAGGCTTGCAGCGACTTGCTCATGCCCTAAACTCAGTCTTTTGATCAGTCTCTTCAGCGGTTGATTCAACCCTGGTTGTGCTCAAACTCTAGCGGATCTACCCAGGTCACAGCAAGTCATACCCAACTCATACCCAGCTCAGACCAGAGGACAGACCAACGCCCTGGACTATGGAAGTATCGAGCGAAAGCACAGGAGGTGAGATGCAAGTTCAGATTGAACAGCTAGCAGCAGCCTGGGGCATGGTGCAGCGGGGCAGTCGGGCAGCGGGGGTGGATGGGATCACAACTGATCTGTTTGCGACTGTAGCGCCCGAACAGTTGCAGAGCCTGCGGCGACAGCTCCAGCGGGAGACCTATATCGCCAGTCCGGCTAGGGGGTTCTATCTGGCTAAGCCGAGCGGCGGACAGCGGCTGATTGGGATTCCCACGGTGCAAGACCGGATTGTGCAGCGCCATTTGCTCCAGAAGATCTACCCGAAGCTGGAGCAGCAATTGGGCGAGGCCAGTTTTGCCTACCGTCCCGGCCTGTCGATCTACGCGGCGGTGGAGCGAGTGATGGCCGCCTATCAATATCAGCCCGCCTGGGTGGTGAAGGCCGACATTCAGCAGTTCTTTGACCGACTGGTGTGGGGGATGCTGCTGAATCAGCTGGAGCAGATGCAGCTGAGGCCGCCTGTACTGCACCTGATTGAACAGCAGATCCAGTCGGGCGTGATGCTCTCAGGTCAGCTCCAGCGTTCCCACCAGGGGGTGTTGCAGGGAGGCGTCCTGTCGGGGGCATTGGCCAATCTGTATCTGAGCGGCTTTGATCAGCGCTGTCTGGAGGCGGGGCTTTACCTGACCCGGTATGGCGACGACTGCGTGGTGGTCTGCCCGAGCTGGGTTCAGGCCAACCGCTCGCTGGAGCTGATGCAGGACTGGCTAGAAGACCTCTACCTGAGCCTGCACCCGGAGAAGACTCGAATTGTGTTGCCGCATGAGGAGTTCACATTTTTAGGACATCGGTTTAGCGGCGGTGCAGTGGTTGCCCCAGAGCGCCATTACCCGACAAAGGCTAGCCAGCCCAAGCCGCCGGGTCGGCCAGCGGCAGGTCCGCCGAAGGTGTGCAGCATTGTTAAAGGCCCGAAACGACCCAAAGGATCAACTAATGAATATTGGAGGGATGGTATGACGACATTGTATGTGACAGATCAAGGCGCGTATTTGCGGGTACAGCATCAGCAGTTTCAGGTGTATCACCAGGAGGAGCTGCGGTGCACTGTGCCGGTGAGTCGGGTGAGCCATGTGGTGCTGTTTGGCTGCTGTAAT
>JBJTUI010000611.1:0-7149 GCA_046080625.1 Elainella sp.
GCTGAGCCCATCGTCTGGCTCTTGCCTGATTATTGCCTAAAATTCTGCTTTTGATCCGTCGCCCCCAGCTGCGCTGAATGACAGCCTTTCCTAACTACAGGAAAAGCTTCAGAATTTGTGACAATTCGCCATGTTCTGACCGCCCGACGGTTTAACTGTGTAGCGAGACCGAAATGGCTGGTTTGAGCCCGATTGCTCCCTCTGAGGGCAGGGCAGCAGCAGCAATACCTCTCCCCCTAGAAGGAGCAGGCTGACTTTTTTGCCTCTACCTATTAGTGATTATTCTCAATAAGCCTTCTTTCTTGCAAATGATAAAGGCAATTGTTATCCTTCTCAATAAGGCAACGCTATTGAGAAGGACTTTCCCTATGTACACCGTTACCTCACTCAAGGCAGAGCTGAACGAGCGGGGCTGGCGCTTGACGCCTCAGCGTGAAACTATCCTGCAAATTTTTCAAAATCTTCCGCCGGGTGAGCACCTGAGCGCCGAAGATCTGCACATTCTCCTGCAAAAAGAGGGGGAAGCCATCAGCCTGTCCACGATCTACCGCAATCTGAAGCTGATGTCGCGCATGGGGATTTTGCGAGAGCTGGAGCTGGCAGAAGGCCACAAGCACTACGAAATCAACCAGCCTTCCCCTTATCACCATCACCATCTGATCTGCGTTCGCTGCAATAAAACCATCGAGTTCAAGAACGACTCGATTTTAAAGATGGGGGCCAAAACCGCCCAGAAAGAAGGCTATCACCTGCTCGACTGTCAGCTGATGATCCACGCGATTTGCCCGAGCTGCCAGCGGTCCCTGCTGCCCCTATAGGAACTTGTGTCTGAGAACCTACCTTTGCGCCCACAGCCACTAGCGAATTAATTGCAGCAGAGCCGTCGAGCTATCAATCTGACCGACCAGACGGCGGACGGGTTGGGGCGAGGCCTTGACCAACGTGGGAGTGGCTGTCACCTGATCGGCCTCGGCCTGTTCTGGGTGCCGCCGCACGTCAATCACCTTGAGGCTGTAGGGCTGGCGCAGATGCTCCTCCAACAGCTGGTGCAGGGTTTGCAGAATGCGTTCTGTGGCCATGCTGTTATCCGCGACAAACAGCCGAAACACATAGCGCTGGGGTTGGAAGCCGGGCTCAACCGACCAGATTGGGGCCAGCAGTTTGTCTGGAGGCGGCAGGGCGGGCTCCATGGGTTCTAACCGAGCTACCAGATCATGACATTGCCAGAGCTGGGGAAACTGCTGGCGGTAGGCGGCAATCACAAACGGGTCGCAAAGCGTGGGCTGGGTGACTTGCCAGTTGATTTCGGTGCAGCCAAACACGGCGTTCAGCAGCGAGCGATGCCGCATCACGAACGGGTGAATTTCGGCAAAGGTGACGATGGTCTGGGAGCGCGGATCTTGCCAGTGGTCAACCGTGGCCGTGAAGCAGGGCACCAGGAAATGGGGCGGCTCCGTTAGCCCCAACAGCCCTTGTAGAAACAGGCAAAGCTGAAGATGCCAGCGATTTTGTTTGTGCGGGTCAATGCAGTAAACCAAGTCGCAGCCGGGGGTAAACAAGGCAATGCCTTTGGATAGGGTGGTTTGCAGCAAGGATTCAGAAGGGGGTGGCGTTGTTTTTATTGTAGGGGAGTGGGGGGATGGGGAGGTGGGGGGATGAGGGGATGGGGAGGTGAGTACGGCACGATTTGCAGAGAAAGCACCTTGCAAAAAAGGCACGGAGCGAGATTTGCCCTGTGCCTTTGAGTGAATCTGAGTGAAATGTGAATCTGAGTGAAATGGCTTGAAGTGTGAGCGTACTAGACCCGGCCCCGCAGGATCTGGGCCATTTCGTTGGGTTTGGGCGAATGCTCTAGGGCAGTTTCTTCGGTGATTCGGCCCGCTTCGTAGAGCTTGTAGAGCGACTGGTTCATCGTACACATGCCGTCGAAGGTACAGCGTGGGATGATGGCTTCCAGTTCGTCGATCTCGCCGCGCCGGATGTAGTCTCGAATGGCGTCGGTGTTGATCATGATGTCGTGGTAGGCAGCCCGTTTGCCGTCGGTGGTGCGACAGAGGCCCTGGGCGATTACAGCCACTAGCGACTCGGCGATCGAGACGCGCATCGGCCCCTGCTGGTCGGGTTCGTAGAGCTGCAAAATCCGCTCGATGGTTTTCACAGCGCTGTTGGTGTGCAGGGTGCCCATCACCAAGTGGCCTGTTTGGGCCGCTTTCAGGGCGGTGTTAACGGTTTCTTTGTCCCGCATTTCGCCCACTAGAATAATGTCCGGGTCTTCCCTGAGCGAGGCCTTGAGGGCGTTATCAAACTTCAGGGTGTGGATGCCAACTTCCCGCTGCTTGATCAGGGATTTTTTGCTGCTGTGGACAAATTCCACCGGGTCTTCGATCGTGATGATGTTCTTGGGCATCTCGTTATTGATGTAGTCAATCATCGCGGCCAAAGTCGTGGACTTACCGGAACCCGTCGGTCCAGTAATCAGGATCAGCCCCTTGTGGTAGTGACAGACATCTTTGAACACGGGCGGCAGGTTAAGCTGCTCCATGGTCAGGATTTTCAGCGGAATCAAACGCATCACCATGGCGGGACCGCGCAGCGAATCGAAGATGTTGATCCGCACCCGAGCGTAGTCGTACTGGGTGGCTCCGTCAAAGTCGAGCGTGTCTTGAAAACGCTGGATTTCCTGATCCGAGAGGATCTCACGCAGCCAGCTCATGAAGGTTTCCCGGTCTGTCACCGGGTAATCGGTCACTTCGATTTCCCCCCGGTTGCGGAAGCGCGGCACCTCCCCGACGCCAGTATGGACATCGGAGAACCCCTTGTCGAAGGCTTCCCGTACCAACTGAGCCATGGTTGGCTGGCCCACGCTGGGCTTGCTGCCCCGTCCTCTTGCAGCTGAGGGTGGCGGGCCACCGGGCCGATGGTTGGCAGCGGGCGGCGCACCTGCAGGGCGAGCCACAGGAGCCATGGGCATAGTTTGAGGAGCCATGGTTTGGGGAGAGGCCGGTGGCGCAGGGGTCGATGGCTGAACCGGAGCCTGGGTCGGCAGAGGAGGTGCCATTTGCGCAGCTCCAGGCGGAACTTGACCTGCCATTGGGCGACCGGGCGGCGGCGGTACTCGAGGAGCGGAGGGCGGAGTCATGGGACGCTGTGATTCAGTCATAGACCACCTATCGACAATGATTCAGGACAAGGGAGCTAGAGAAAACGAGTCAAAGCCTAGACAGAGGCGGGCAGAAAGCTGCCTTCTACGGGACACTGCTGTTAAGGTTGCCCAAAACCCAAAAGCTTTCGATCAGGCTACCGGAACCCCCTCAACGGTGTGCCTGCTATTCCATGCCTATCGATGCCTTCGATACGGTCCTAACTGGCACAGCCCTGGCTGGTTTGCCTGCGCAACCGGGCAGTTCTGGCTGGTTTTAGCCCACTCATCGCTAGGGAAACCCCCTAGGGCGGCTTTTATCCCTATGGCTATTTTTAACATAGGGCCGCGGAAACGCGACGAAATCGGCTCTATGGTTGCGTTTGATTGATTTTTGTTGCGTTTCTTCAAGCCTAGCTTAAGCCGGATTCGGGGCGGTTTAGCCGTGGGTGACACCGCTGGGCATGATGGTGCCGGTCAAATCAGTGTGGTGCAGGTTGGCCTGGTTGATGTTGGCGTTGATTAGCACGGCCTCGCTCAGGTCAGCTTCGCTGAGGTTGGCCCAGCTAAGCTGCGCCCGGTAGAGGTTGGCGCGCCGCAGGTTGGCTCCTCGCAGCGAGGTCCAGTTAAGGTTGAGGCCACGTCCGTTAATGCGGCTTAGATTAGCATTGATCAAATTGGCCCCAATCAGCCTAGCCCGACTCAAGTCGGCTTCGCGCAGATCCGCTTCTTCCAGCGTCACGCCATGGCCAATCGCGTCCTCCAGGTTGGCTCCTTCCAGAATCGCGTTGTTCAACATGGCGTTCGAGAGGTTGGCCCCTTCCAGGATGGCGCGGGTCAGGTCGATTTTCAGCAGCTTGGCCCGGTGCAAACTCGCATTGCTCAGGTTGGCCTCACTGAAGTTGCTGTTGCTGAGGTTGGCCTCACCCAGATTGGCTTCGGGCAAATTGGCTCGGCTAAAATTGGCCGACTCCAGCCTCGCTCCCCGCAGCCCCGAACGGGCCAGATCGGCCTCATAGAGGTTGGCCTGGGTCAAATTGGCCCCAATCAGATTCATCTCGACCAGGGTTGCCTGGCTCAGATCTGCCCCCATCAGCTTGGCTTCTCGCAGATTTGCTGAACTGAGATCGGCCCCCCGCAGGATCGCCTGACTCAGGTTGGCTCGACGCAGGTTGATCCCTCTGAGATCTCTCCCGCTCAAGTTCACCCCGATCAAACTGACTTCCTGAAAATCTCGCTTACCTGCTGCGTAGTGTTCCAGCAGTTCGTCAACGTACATGGTGTGTTGTGATTTGCCTGTTTGTAGTAAAGCTTGTAGTAAAGCTTAGGTTGCCCCAAATCATAGGTCAATCGCTGCATTCGCCCAAGCCAGCTTCTTATTTCGCAATTTTTCTTTGAGAGAAGGTTTCGCTGTGCCTGCAAGTTTGGAAGAATTGTGGTCAGGATTGCTGCAACCAGTTTCGCTCTGCCTGCAAGTTTGGAAGAATTGTGGTCAGGATTGCTGCAACCATACGAAGATAGAGATTGCCAATTTCTTCGACCCCCTGCTGGATTGAGCTTCACGGAAGCCAGCTTGGGTCAAGGCGGTCGGCCCATCGCACTGCCCGTCGGAGAGTCAAGCTTACCGGAGAGGAGGCCCAATGCCTGACCAAGACATGCCCAACCAAGCGTCGAACCAGAACCAACCGCAGCAGCTCAGAAGCCAGGTAATTACCCAGGGTGTACAGCGTTCACCCAACCGAGCCATGCTGCGAGCCGTGGGCTTTCAAGACGAGGATTTCAAAAAGCCAATTGTCGGAGTAGCCAGCGCCCACAGCACGATTACGCCCTGCAATATGGGAATCGCACCGCTGGCCGTCAAGGCCGAGGCGGGCATCCGGGCGGCGGGCGGTATGCCGCAGGTGTTTGGCACGATCACCGTCAGTGACGGAATTTCCATGGGCACCGAGGGCATGAAATATTCCCTGGTATCGCGGGATGTGATCGCCGATTCGATTGAAACCGCCTGCAACGCCCAAAGCATGGACGGCATTCTGGCGATCGGCGGCTGCGACAAAAACATGCCGGGGGCAATGATCGCCATGGCCCGGATGAACATTCCTGCCCTGTTCGTCTATGGCGGCACGATCAAACCCGGCCATCTGGAGGGCGAAGACCTGACTGTAGTCAGTTCGTTTGAGGCCGTCGGCCAATATAGCGCTGGCCGGATCGACGAAGTGCGGCTGATGTCGGTAGAGCGCAACGCCTGTCCGGGGGCGGGCTCCTGCGGCGGTATGTACACGGCCAACACCATGTCTTCGGCGTTTGAGGCAATGGGCATGAGCCTGATGTATTCCTCGACGATGTCGGCAGAAGATGCGGAGAAGGCGGTCAACACTGAGATTGCCGGTAAAACCCTGGTCGAAGCGATCCGCAGCAACCTGCGGCCCCGCGACATCATCACCCGCAAATCGATCGAAAACGCGATCTCGGTGATTATGGCCGTGGGTGGCTCAACCAACGCCGTGCTCCACTTTCTGGCGATCGCCCATTCGGCGGGGGTGCCGCTGGTGCTGGATGACTTCGAGACGATCCGGGCGCGGGTGCCTGTGCTCTGCGACCTGAAGCCGTCGGGCCGCTATGTCGCCACCGACCTGCACCGGGCGGGCGGCATTCCCCAGGTGATGAAAATGCTGCTGGTGAACGGGCTGCTGCACGGCGACTGCATCACAATCAGCGGTCAAACCGTGGCGGAACTGCTGAAGGATATCCCTGCGGAACCGCGCCCCGATCAAGAGGTGATTCGCCCCTGGAATAGCCCAATGTATCCCCAGGGTCATCTGGGAATTCTGCGCGGCAACCTGGCGACGGAAGGCTCGGTGGCCAAACTCACAGGGATCAAAACCCGCAAAATCACCGGTCCGGCTCGGGTGTTCGAGTCGGAAGAGGACTGCCTCGCCGCCATCCTGGCCAACAAAATCCAGGCGGGCGATGTCCTGATCATCCGCTATGAGGGGCCAAAGGGCGGTCCCGGAATGCGAGAAATGCTGGCTCCCACTTCGGCAATTATCGGGGCCGGACTGGGTGACTCGGTTGGCCTGATCACGGACGGGCGGTTCTCGGGCGGCACCTACGGCATGGTGGTGGGCCACGTCGCCCCAGAAGCCTTTGTCGGCGGCAATATTGCCCTGGTGCAGGAGGGCGATCTGGTGACAATCGACGCCGACGCTCGCCTGCTGGAGGTGAAGGTCTCGGACGAGGAACTGGCCCAGCGCCGCGCTAGCTGGCAGCCCCCGACCCCGCGCTATACCAAGGGCGTTTTGGCCAAATATGCCAAGCTGGTCTCAACTAGCAGCCTGGGAGCCGTAACCGATCTGAATCTGTAGTCCAGCAGAATCGCTGCTGTGATCTTGAGTGGTGACGCTGGAATTGTAACGCTGAGGCTGGCTGAGGCTGGCCTCTCGTTTTAGGGTGTTTTTATGAGCTATTGCTGAAATCGGTTCCCGGTATGAATTCGGTCTACTCTAGCAATATCAATTAAAAGCCCAATGCCATCGATAAAATATGCATCTTTTAAGGAAACAGTTGATGATTGAGAATACGCAACCTGCAAATAGGAAAAATTATTTTATTGATTCTGCAAGCTTTACTTTCTAACCCGTGGGTTTAACTTGGATGTTCACGTTCCACAGTCAGCTAGGTATAAGCGATCAAGAGGGCTAGGGATATCAGTCTCATATCGGCTATAGTCAGCTAGCCCTCTTTAATTGCTGGGGTTCTTTGGCGCTCTAGAGCTTGCCGCTAGGCTTGCTCCCAGAGTTGACGCACTGTTCCCGGCAGGAAATTGGTGATCTCGGCGATTCGCTCAGCCGAGAGTTCGTCCTTGGTGGGGCTTTGTTGCATGAAGAGGGGTTGCGGAGGTGGAGCGGCATGGTAAGTTTCAGTTACCACACAAAAAGTAATTGCTCAACCTAGACAGAATAGGGGGTTCAGACCTCTTGCCGACCATTTTCAGAAATTTTCTGCAAGCA
>JBJTUI010000612.1:0-7428 GCA_046080625.1 Elainella sp.
TGGCAACATGACGCCTGCCGGAGTCAAGATGGTTTGTGTCGATATCAACCCGGCGGTTGTCACCAAACTCAGCGATCGGGGCTCGGTCGAGTCGGTGGGCATCGTTACCGATGTCGGCCTGTTCCTGAGTCTGCTGAACCAACAGTTGAGCAAGCTGACCAGCCCCTATCGGATTGCCCAGCCGGTCTAGATAGAGCTGGGGAGTGGGGGAGTGGGGGCCCATTCTCTCCGCTCCCCCGCCGGGCCATTGATCAGCCCGCCTTATCAAAGAAGCCGGAACAACTCGATTAAGCTAATCTGCCCAGCGAGAGTTTTGTCTGGCTCGGGTGAATACATAAGAGTGGAGTTGAAATGAGTAGTCTTTAATACCTGACTACAAGCCGATCGCTCGGTTAACTCTGAGAAAATCTGTGAATCGGGTGCATCTGAGCGATCGTTACCTCCCTACTCTATGCAATATTTTTAACGCGATGCAGAAGGTGCCCTAGACGAAGCTGGCGGCGAATCGGCTATCTTCTGACCACCTCGAAACCCGTCCTGCCAGTCTGTCCCCAGGGTCGGGCTGGCTATTTGGCTTATGGCGCTTTTACAGGGTTGATCTTTATAGGACTGATCTCGCAGTTGTGATGGCAGTTGATCTGGCTGGGTCACAGCTCGGGCTCAGCCATTTCTGCCAAACCGAGCTGCTGTTTCAGGGCTTCCGGGACATTGATCGCGGCTTCCAAGCCTCGGACATCCTGCCATTTAGTGCGCTCGCTCCATTTGACATCGCCAATCGTGTGGTCGCTGAGGTCGGCCCCAATCAGGTTGGCGCTGCTCAGGTCGGCCCCGCAGAGGTCGGCCCCAATCAGGTCGGCGCTGTTGAGGCTGGCCCGACACAAAATTGCCCCACAGAGGTAGGCTCCGTTCAGGTAGGCTCCGATCAAATCGGCCCCCTGCAAATCGGCCTGGTGCAGGTTGGCGTCGCTTAGATCGGCCCCGTGCAGGTTGGCGTCGCTCAGATCGACTTGCTCCAAATCAGCATGGCTGAGGCTAGCTCCGCTGAGGCTGGCTCCAATCAGGTAGGCCCGACTCAAAACCGCGCTTTGCAGGCTGGCTCCCCGCAGGTAGGCTCCGCTCAGGTCGGCGTCGCGCAGGTCGGCCAGGCTGAGGCTGGCCCCGATCAGATTGGCCCCGCTCAGGTCGGCTCCGCTGATCGCAGCATGGCTGAGGTCGGCCCCGCGCAGGTTGGCCCCGATCAAATTGGCTCCGCGCAGGTCGGCATTGCTGAGGTCGGCTCCATCCAGACTGGTTCCCACCAGATTGGCGCGGCTGAGGTTAGCTCCGCGCAGGTTGGCCCCGCTTAAGTCGGCCCCGCGCAGGTCGGCATTGCTCAAATCAACGCCCCGCAAATTCACGCCGCTCAGGTTGACGCCGCTCAAGTTGGCGCTGCTCAGGTAGGGGCCGACAATGGTGCGGAAGGCCGAGGGTGAAACGCAGTGGCTATAGCCGATGATTTGCAGCAGCCGGTCGGGGGCAAATTCGGCGGTGCCCTGCCGACCACAGGGATAGAAGACAATCCGCTCCTGGAGGGATTCCTGGGAGCGAGCATAGCCATAGAGCTGGAGCAGCACAATCATCACGTTCAGCCCCGTGAAGACATCGACCTGCCGCTGCCCCTGCTGTCGTTGCGGGATAGCGACTGGGCTGGGGGGAAGCATCAGGGTACGGGCCTGACGCAGCAGACGAGCTGCTTTTTGGGGTAGGGTTTCGGGCGGCGCATCGGCAAAGGTACCGCTGGCCCAGCGGTGATAGAAGTCCTCCAGGCGCTGAAACAGATAGGTCGTATCGGCTTCCGGATTGGCGTTGAACAGCACCATCAGGTATTCGGTCATCTCGGGCGTTAGACCGCCGTAGCCCATCAGGTCAAACATCTGCCAGTGCAGGGTTTCTACGGGCACCAGCGGCTCGGTTTGGCGGCGGCGCGTCAGGGTGGTGGCCCAGTCCTCCAGGGCTTCGTGGAGGCGGCGGCTGCAGAATAGCTTGCCGAAGCTGTTATGGGTGAAGCGCAGGTAGATTTGGCCTGCCCGCTCATAGAGGGTGACCAGGGCATTGCTGAGGGGCTGGCCCGATCGCTGGCTCTGAAGCTGGGTCTGGATGTCTCGAATCAGGGTTTGAATGCCCTGATCGTGCTGGAGTCGGGCGGCCAGACTGGCTAGGGGCACGGCCTCAGTCCCCAGCTGCACTGTCCAGAGTCCCGCTTCGGCCAGTAGACGCCGCAGGCTCTCAATTTCGGCGGCGCTGAGGCTGCGGTTGAGCAGACCGGGGCGCTGGGTGGCCAGAGCCCAGTAGAAGATCTGCTGATAGAGCAAAAATTTGGCCCGATCTGGACTGGCCTCGACCAACGGGCTCAACCGCAGGCTGCCGTCCTGCTGCATGGCCGCCAGGAAGTAGAGCATCAAGGGCTCGCGGGTCAGGTCCAGGCTATGTTTGGGCAATTCGGGATTCTGAAGCGGCTTCAGGCCAGCCCGGTCGGTGCCGGTGAGCTGGCTCCAGCGGTTCAACCACTGGTCCTGCAGGTCGGCGTTCAGCGGCAGCATCTCTACTCGCAGCAGGTTGGGCGGCAGCAGTCGCTCCAGGGATTTGATCATCAGCGACCGGCCCGTCAGCAGCACCCGATGGCCCATGTCCGGGTGGCTGGCACATTCTTCCTGGAAGCGGCCCACCTGCTCAAAAAACTGCTCCAGGCTGCTGCTGTTATCGAGGTGTAGTTCGCTAAACCCATCCAGCAGAAACAGGAAGCGGATCTGGGGCTGGGTCAACCAGTCTGGATCAGCCGTGAGCTGGGGCGGCAGGGTCTGCTGTAGAAACGCCTCAAAAGTTTTGGGCAGGGCCGAGACTTCTTGCAGCGAGATCAGAATCGGCGTCCAGCGGGGATAGTCCTGCTGCCGCACCCAGTCGGCAAACATGCGGCAGAAAGTGGTTTTGCCCCGGCCAAACCCCGCTTGCACCAGCAGCACCTGGGGCGACCTCTCGATCCGCAGCTGTTCCTTCACCCAGGTTTCTAGATCGACGGGCGGCAGATCTAGATCGGGTTCGCCCGTAGCGGTCAGCGGCTGGGCCTGAAGCGGCAGATAGAGTTCCTTCAGGCTGAACGCTTCGTTAAACACCAGTTCGTTGGGACGGGCAGCGATCTGGTCATTCAGGTAGGTGTCGATTTGAAGATAGCGCTCCAGCTGGGCCGGGTCGGGGTCGCGATACCAGGCAATCCAGGGCCAGACTGTGGGGCCAGACTGCTCCAGCCCAGACCATAGAACCGCTTCGGTGGCTTGCCCCGTCTGCTGCACCAGCTGTTTGAGCAAAGTAGCTTCAAGTTCCAGGGGGGCGAGGCGGGCCATCAGCAGTTGATTCCACCGCTGGGCCAAGCGCGAGCCGCTAAAGTTGACCACAGCCTGGCGGGTATCCGTCTCTTCTAGGGGCAGGGCTGTCACCTGATTAAGCTGCTGCCAAAAGGCCGCATCAATCACGGGTTGGCCTGCTGGCTCTAACCAGCAGCGGTTTACGGGCGCGTTCACAGGCGGGTTCACAGCAGTTTGACCGGGAGTAGCCTCGGGTGAGGGGTCCTGGTACAGCCCGGCCAGCAGTTCACACCAGCAGTCAAGGTATAGGGCTTGCAGGAGCAAACTCACGGATTCAGTCAAACTGAGGGAATACCGTTGCAGCATCGCAACTGCCAGGGGCCGAAAGACCTGGCCCAGTTTGGCCTGCTCCGGCAGGGGTAGGGCCAGCGCAGCCAGCAGGGACTGGCCTTTGCTCAAAACCAGGAGCAATTGTTCCACAGAGCCTTTAGCAGCAGGATTGCCGGTTTCAGCCTGATCCGGTAGGGCGAGGTGAGGCGCTAGCATTTCCTTCAGGTCGGCCTGCCAAAGCGTCCAGTGCGGTGTGGTCATATGCGCTTCTTCCCCGATGGATGCCTGATCGAAAGTAGCTTACTTTTTAGGGTGCCAGCAAGCCCGCACATGAAACTTGATGTAGGGCTAGATGTAGCTCGAATACAGGCCGAATATAGACCGAATTCGAACTGGCCACGGCTGCAGTCTGCCCGATCGAAGTTCGGTTTTCGGCGGCCTGGTTGGGCTAGCGCGGACGACCCAGGGTTGTGATGTACAGAACTGCCTCGTCGATTGGAATGCCCAGCACCTCGTTGACCGCATCGTCGAAAAAGCCCGCAATGCCGCTGACGCCCAAGCCCAGCCGCACGGCGGCCAGATTGAGGCGCTGGCCCAGATGCCCCGCATCCAGGTGCAGATAGCGGTATACCCGATCGCCATACTGAGCCACCGCTTTTTTGAGGTCTGCCGTGTGGAACAGCACCACCGCCGCATCGCGGCCCAGATTCTGCTGCAAACAGAGCATGTGCAGGGCCGAACGGAAATTTTTGAAGCGAATTTGCCTCAGCTCCTGGGCTTTGGGAGCGTAGTAATAGCAGCCTTCTTCCAGGTCAGTCACGCCCGACACCGCGATAAATGTCTCAATTAGCCCCAGGTCAAAATAGTCGGGCTGTCGGTCGAGCCCCTGCTCCAGGTAGTTCTGGGGCTGGTAGGTGAAGTCGAGCAGGGCCTGCAGTTCTTCCAGCTTCAGATTTTGTCCGCTGTAGGCTCGGGTAGAACGGCGCTTCAGGATGGTTTTCTCCAGCTCGACCAGATTTTCGCCCCAGTCGATCGGCGTGGTGGTCATGGGCAGCTTCAGGCAAAACGGAAAGTTATATTTATCTGCCTGGGGCACAACCTGACTGGCCCGGTCGCTCACCATGTCCTTCAGGGCAGGCGGATTGGGAATTTCGGGAATCGAGCTGGCCTCATGCAGATAGGTCAACAGTTCGCCATCCGGCACGGCAGGATAGGTGAGCTGGGTCTTGGAGGCGAGGGCCGTTGGCACCAGCGGCAGGTTTTGGCGCAGATCGAGCAGGTCAGCCAGGGCGATTACGGTCAGCGCCGCCTCCTGGGGGGCGTCCAGATACAGCAGTCGATTCACTGCCGCGTCCATAAACCCGCCGATCAGGTGGGGCCGATAGTCGGTGATGGCGCAGGCCAGCTCGATATTGCCCAGCAGATGGCCAGTATCGAGATGCACCCGGCGGTAGGCCCGATCCTGATAGCGCCAGGCCGACCGATAGAACACGGCGGTGGTGACCAGGGCCAGTTGGGTGGCGTCAAGCGTCGGGTGCCAGAAACAGGCGCTCTGGAGGTTAGCCCAGGGGTCGCTGTCCCAGAAGTGAATCAGGGAATGGGTCTGGGGCTGGTAGCTGTAGAGCCCGGCGGGCAGCAGCGGGGTGCCGCGCGAGATCAGGTAAATTTCAGCAGGATACAGCCCTCCAGCAGAAGGGGCGGCCCGCAGGTAGACCGGATCACCATTCAGGGTGGTCATCATTTTCAGGGTAAGGCCGTAGCTGCAAAACAGCAGCCGCGACAGACGCTGCCACTCCCGGTCTTTATCAAAACTGCTGGGTTCGCTGGTCAGGTAGGGCTTGAGGTCAAAAGGGGTACCAATCCGATATTCCTTGAACGGTACGGGCTGATTGGCCCAATCCAGTTCCCGATTTGCCAGAGTCTCAGGGTGGTACTTGGTGCGTTCATGGTAATGCTGCGCAATCGAGGAGGGATCTGACATAGAGATCTGGGAAGAGAACAGCGAATAGAGCTTCGAGCGGTTCTGCTTCTCTCATCTTGACATCCCCGTTTGGAGATTGGCCAAGTTGATCTGGCGGATTTCAAACCCCGGTTAGGCTTCCGGTCAGGCTTCCAGTCAAGCTGACTGTTCGGCTAGATTTTCGGCCACCTGATTCAGCCACAATCGCCTGCCGGTGCAAATCAGGGAACGGTTAAATTAACCTTGAAGCTGAGGGAATTGCCCAGTCGGTCCACCCAGCACTCCCAGAGGATCACCCATGACTGCCAAATCTTTACCGCGCTGGCTACAGCAGCTTTTAACAGCTCTCGTGATTTTGACCTGTGCAGGTGCAGTTGGCCTGCTGCAATGGCCCCAGCTCCAGAAACTCCAGGCCAAAATTCAGAAGCCGTCTGAAGCTGAACTTCAGCAAGAAATTGCCGCTGAACAGCTGCGCCTGGCCCTGCTGCAAAACTCACCCAGTTTTGGGTTTGACAATCTGATTGCCAACTGGACTTTCCTAAATTTTTTGCAGTATTTCGGTGACGTTGAGGCCCGCCGCCAGACTGACTACACCCTCAGCCCCGAGTTTTTCGAGGTAATCCTGAAGCGCGATCCCTACTTCCTGCAAAGCTATAACTTTCTCTCTACCAGTTCCTCGGTCTATGCTGGCCTGCCCGATCGCTCGATTCGGCTGATGCAAACGGCCCTGGAGTCGCTGAAGCCGGGAGTGTTGCCCAATGCCTACCAGGGCTGGCGACAGCTCGCGATCGATCAGCTCCTGTTTAGCGGTGACGCTGAGGCGGCTAGGCAATCGTTCCTCAAGGCTGCTGAACTGGCTGCCCAGTCGCCCTTACCGGAAGCCCAGGACTCTGCCCAGTTTTCGCGCCAAACCGCTGACTTTCTGGCCCAGAATCCCAACAGCAAAACGGCCCAGGTGGCTGCCTGGGTGATGGTGCTGAGCAATGCGCCAGATGATCGGACACGCCAGACCGCCCGCCAGCGAATTGAGGACCTAGGCGGTAAGATCACCCCCAACCCAGATGGCACCTTTGCTGTGCAGCCGCCCGCTCAGGACTAGTTCACCCCAAAGCAGCGATTGGCCAAAATCCCCAAAGATGTAAAGATGAAACTAGGCTGATGCTGGAGGCTAGAGCCTGAGGCGGGCCACTAACTGGTTTTTTAGAAGCTAGGTTTAATTATGGCAGTCAAGAAAGGTGACTTGGTGCGGGCAGTTCGCGAAAAGCTAGAAAACAGCCTGGAAGCCCAGGCGAGCGACAAACGGCTGCCGCCCTATCTATTTGAAACCAAGGGCGAAGTGTTGGACATCAAAAACGACTATGTGCTGGTGCAGTTTGGCTATGTACCCACGCCCAACATCTGGCTGCGAGCCGATCAGGTCGAGAAGGTTAGCTAGACTGGCTCCAGCTCTGTCCTACTCAATTGCATTGTTATCCCGCCGCATCAGACGGGCTACAGGAAATCGGGTCGGATTCAGGCCAGCTCTCTTGCTTGCCTAAATTTGAACGCCGAAATTCAGACGCCGAAATTTAAACAATTGTCAGGGCTGGCCGAAATCCATCTTCGTATCTCTTGATCATTTCTGACGATTCGTTATGATGAAATGGTAAAGTTAAACACAAGCTTTATTGCGGTCAGTACCCCCTGGCTTGATGTTGTTCCTGGCTGAAATGAAGGAGCAGTTTAATTAATGGATTACATCGAAAAAGCATTGGAAAAGCTGAAGGAATGGGCGCGCAAGCTGGTTGAAGCGCTGTTAGG
>JBJTUI010000613.1:0-6376 GCA_046080625.1 Elainella sp.
TGAAGATGTCGTTGGCCACGGGCTTTACGGCAGTCGGGCAGTTGTTGGAGGCGTTCGATGAGGGACATGGCTAATCTGTCGTATGTGAGCAGCTAAACCTAGTTTAGTTTTTCTCCCAATACAACGAATCAGCCCTGCCAAGTTTGGGGGACTTTGAAGCTGAAAGTTTGTGACGCCCAGAGCTAATTCATACATCGATTCAGCAACGCCGAAATTGTCAGCACCGGTTTTTTAGGCAAAGGTTTCCCACCACTCGGCCTTCCTGATGTTGTATAGACGATGCTATACAGATTCAGTGTGAAGGCTGCGGCGGAGGGACTGAGATCATCAAGACCATCGAAGCCCGGCTCCAAACGGTGATTGGTATAAAAGCTAGCTTAGAGGAGCGAGAGTTTAGCCTTAAACCTCTTTAACAGCTTGCGACAATTTGGATTTTCGTACGCTTACTCAATTTTCAGTCTATAGTATTCGGCAACCGGAAAGAAATAATAAATTCGTGATAAGGAGATAAGACTGGGAGCATGTCACTTTTTCTATAAGCAATTGTGCTTAGTTACAAGGCAATGGTGAACCAATTAACCCATTCAGGTAAGCACAACGATGAGCTAACACTTGCGGGACGTTTTCACGGTTCCATTGTGCGCCTGAAAGTTGCACTCGCCGACCAATCTGTTTGATGGCTGATTCAACTGCACCTGAACCGATGGAGTACAATGCTTCTGCCTGGTAATACTCGTAATTCACAATACGATGCTGATGCTTACGCAGATACTCACAAAAGTTCTTTGCCTGTTTTCGTTTGCAGTCGCTAAACAACGCCATTGCTGCTTCAACTTGACCTTGCCATAGCAATTCCTCTGCTTGATGGAGTCGTTTGATGGAGCCACCCACCTTGTGGAGATTTTCCACCAAATGATACCAGTCCAAGATCTCTAACCGTTGCGAAGCCGTGGCAATTTGGCTGATGATATTCCAGATCCCATCATGCCCATCTCCTAAACAAACCACAGGCTGAGACAAGGGTCGCTCATTGACCCAATCAATCAATTGGGCATTATTCTGAAAGTTGGCTAGCATTCCTTGGTCTGTGGCAATGGCTTTGTAATCTTTCCATTCACATTCCTCACCTAAAGGTGTCCTCACTCTGACTTTCCCGCCATCCACACTCAACTCCTCAATTGCCTGCTCAACATCTGGCAAATCAAACGTCTGACGATGAACGATGCGCTGTTGAGTTTTGGCAGGAACCCGGATTCCAGTCAAGTAAGCGAGATCTCGTTCTGCCTGCTCGTAAGAAACCGTCGCACTCAGACGTAAACAACAGTTCTCTAGATGAGGACTGATTTGACGATGCGGCAAAACCTCCAGTTTTTCGGCTTGCTTGGTCGTAATTTCTAACTCTCCCAAAGTGCTTTTCAACGTTCGGGGTCGCCCTGCGGTTGTTGCTGTAAGCGATCCAATAAAAATTTTCCCAACTCCGGACTCACATGCGCTTGAATCTTCTGTCGGACGGTCATTTCAATCCCTTCTAGCGTCTGCATGGCATCTGGGTCGCTATCGTCGTAGAGAATTTTGGCAATGGCTTGCAGGTGGGCTTGAAGGGCTTGCTCTTGTTCAGGTTGCATGGCTTTGTCTGCGAAGTAGATGGCTCTGATTCTCGCTGATACATCCAGATTTTTCCAGCACTTTAGCCCCCTTAAGCATTTCTACTCACTGCAAAGGTGACATGCTCTCGATAAGACTTCTGTTCCCGAGCTTCTTCCAAAAAGTATTTTTCGATGCAGTCAGGAACAGCAGGTTGTACTAAGACACTGCTCCAATGGCTGTGGTGGAGAGCTGAGAACCTCAAAACTCCCCACCTCCCTATCTTTCTACCTTTGCACTGCCGCTCGCAGCTGCCGCAACGTCTCACCAATTGCCTGGAATTCGGCATTCTCAGATAGTTTTGGCAATAGCTCTGGCGGGCAGTTGGTGATCACCTGGTTGTAGGCGGCGATCACCAGATTCAGCTGCTCCAAATTCACCCGGCGGCTAGCGGATTGGGCCAGTAATCCGGGCGTGAGTTCCAGGCTCGCAATCAAAACGGGTTGGGCCGGGGCCTGATCGGCGGGCAGACTGGCGCTAGTGAAATCGCTGGCCAGGGTCTGGAAACCCAGGATCAGGTTGACCACATCCGGGGCCTGCACGCCCACCGCTGAAATCGCCGAACCGCTCTCGGTGGCTTGCTCGGTCGCGCCAGCTGCCGTCAGAGCCACAACCGTGCCGACCTGCTGGTTCACTTGAGTAGGTGCCCCTTCAAACTCCTGGGTGCGGGTGTTAGTAGGCGTTACGATAGCCACCGTGGTAAAGGCTTCGCCTGGTGTCACCTGGAGTCGCCTGTTAGCTACCCTGACGGTGAGCGGATTACCCGTCGATACCGAACTAGCCACTGTGGTCGCAATGCTAATCGGCGTCACCAGCGCGTTCGACCCGATCTCTGCCGATGAAATGGCGGTGTTGGCCAATGTCTGGTTGGAGAGCGCTTGAGGAGCCATTGCATTCGCTCCCACGACTTCTCTGGCAGCACGCTGCACGTTGTCAAACACGAACGGCTGGACAACGCTGTTGCCCAAAAAACCATCATTGACACCCAGGGGAGTGGGGGCAGCACCGGCATCAGGCGGGGCCACGGCATTCACAGGCTCCGTCCCGGCCCAGGTGGGCAGTGGCAGCAGGGCTATGCCAACCAGAGCCAGCTGTAGGCCTAGTCTATATCCTGGTGAGCAACTGCAAGAATCTGGCTTCTGATTAATCTGCGGTTTCTGCATAGGGCTTTCTCCTGTCGAGTTTGGACCTGAAAGGTGGTCAAAAGTTAAATCGCGTTCCATACCCGAGTCCGAGCGCAAATCGGGCTCCGTCCCCTGCGCTGCCGGTCAGGTCAGCAGCACTCAGTGTCAGCGAAAACGGAATTTCGGGGAACGGAATGAATGAAGCACCCACGTTTAGGTCTTGCCCGGTCCAGTTGGCCAGCAGCGAAATTTGGGGCGAGAGCTGGAGGCCAGCGCTGGCAAACACCCCCACGCCGCCTCTGCGATCCAGAATAGCCTGCTCTGAACGAAACCGTCCACCCCCGACCCCAACGGATAAAATTAGCGGCATTGGGTTGCGGTAGTTGTTGGGCTGGAGTGGAAAAGCGCGGCTCACTACGCCATAGACCGACGAGTCAGCATTACGGGCATCTCCCCAGGCCAAGGCGTTTTCCCACCCGACCGCCACCGCGATTTCTCCCGGTAACACCCGATGCAGTTTGAACCCAACGTTGCCGCTGCCCGCAAACGAGTCTTGGCCATTGCTATTGCTCAAACTGATGACGTTGACAGCCACATCCAATCCCACCGCTCGCCTAGGATCACCCAAGCCAAAGCCCACGGTTGCCGAGCCGTCAGCATTGTTGTTGCCCCGACCTCGGTTGATTAAGGATAGGCCCGCAAATACCTGACCGAAGCTGGCTCCATAGCCGCTGGGAGTGCTGAGAGTGACAGCAGGCGCACCAATCACCCGACCCCGGGGCCGTTGGCCTGAAGTCGGCCCCACGGGCTCAATTAAAAGCTGCTGTCGCAGCTGGCTAGAGCCGTCTTGGGCAAAAACAGCCGAGGTTGAGTTAGGCAGAGTACTTGGAACTAGGGCCGTCTGGTCGGCGGCTGAGCTCAGCTCTGGTCGAGTCATGGCCATCGTAGCTGCACTGGGCGGCATGATAGTGACCGGTAAAGCCGTAGGCAAAGCTGTAGGCAAAGCTGTAGGCAAAGCGGCTTGCGGTGTTCTAGCTGGGGATAGAGCGGTTGGGTCTACCTTGCCAGTCAGCCAGGGAGCAGCCAAATTGTCGCCAAATCTAGCTTGATTCGGACTCTTGAGCGAGCGCTCTATCTGTTGATTTAGAGCAGGCTGTGGACGAGGCGAAACGGTCGGAGGTAAACTAGCCGAAATTCTAGGCCGAAGTGGCGTAGATGGGCGCACCGTGGGAGCGGGGAGATAGTCAGATCTGGAGAACTGGTTCCGCTGGGGAGGTAGAATCGTCCGTGGGGGAGCTAGGTCAGGACTAGGAGATACTATGGGCGGAATTCTTTGAACAGGAGCATTTGCCGTAGGTTCAGGTCGCTGTCTCAGGTAGCCCAGCAGCAGCACGGCTGGCGACAGCAGTAGGAGAGAGGCGGCAAGTAGATTGGAAAAGCGCATGATAGGAGCAGTTGGCAACTGATCAGAAGATGAAATTCGTCGCAGTCAAGCTAGGAGGAGCGAGATTGTTCAAAACGGCCACCGTCTTAAAGGTGGGTGTAGCACTATCGCCCTCTGGCGTCACCTGCACAACGGTATTTGCCCCCGAGGGGATCAGCCTGACATAGCTGGTGAACGGTGTGGCGCTCTGGTAGGTCACCCCTTTGACGATATCGCGCAGGTTGATCACGTCGCGGGCCGGATCAAAGTCCGTAATCGTGTCGGTGCTGTCCGTGAGGCTGACCAGATCGGTGCGCTGGAAGACGAACTGATCGCGCCCTGTGCCGCCTGTGAGTTGGTCGTTGCCCAAATTGCCTACAAAGTTGTCGTTTTCTGCACCGCCGATTAAGACATCGTTGGCAGCGGTTCCCTGGACCGTAAAGGTAAAGTCGGTTGGCCGCACCTGGGATGCGCTGGTGTTCCTCAGTACAACCAGGGGCGTGAAGCTGCGGCCAAACAGCCTGCCGTTGGCATCAACCGAAACCTGGGTGTTATTCCCCACCTGCCGAAGCTGGACAAAGTCGGTAAAGCCGGAGGTCGCGAATGCTTGGGGGGTGAGAATCCGCCGCAGCTCGATTTGATCGACGCCGGGCTGGAAGTCCTGAATTGTATCGGTGGCGAGCTCTACAGCTTCGAAGACGAACAGGTCGCGGCCCAGGCCACCCGTCAGACTATCGGCCCCCAAGCCGCCGTTGAGGATGTCCACGCCTTCTCCCCCGTCCAGGGCATCGTTCGCCAAGCCGCCCAGCAGCGTGTCGTTCCCCTGTTCTCCGGTGAGGCTGTCGCTATTGCCCTGACCATAGAGCAAATCGCCCCCAGCCCGCCCGTTGACCGCATCGCGCCCGATCGTACCGCCAAAGATATCGCTGAACTGGGTGCCTGAGAAAGTTTGGTAGGAGTTTCCGTTCCAGTTCATGCTGGTACCAGCAGCCAGGGTACCGTCGTAAAAAATCGGTGCCGTTAGACCTCTCAGCGTATTGTTGGTGACGTTGAGCTGGGCCGTGCCGGGCATTTTGCCGAAGACGGTATCCTGCCCGTCGATCCAGAAGCCGCCGCTGGTGACAGCAGAGCTGGGAGAGAGGTTGGTGATCGTATTGCTGGTGACCGTGAGCTGGCCTACGTTGCCCTTGGCCCGCAGCCCATACACACCTTTGGCCGCCGCCGACTGCCCCTGAAGCGTAATTCTGTTGCCCGTCACCACAACCGGATCGCTGGCCAAGGGCCGGTCAAACTCCAGGGTAATCAGGCTGAGGTTGTTGCCAATCAGCCCCACGTCTTGCGTGATCTGGTTGCCCTGAATGGTGATCCTGCCAACGCTGCTAGGGCCAACCCCCAGGGTTTTGGTGAGATAGACAGCAATCCCTGTGACGTTGCGAATCTGGTTATTTGATACCGTGATCTGATCGAGCTTGCTGCCGGTTGTTGTGATCATCTGGACGCCGACGTTGGCTCGCTCAATCACGTTGTTTGCAATTTGAAAATTGCTAGAGCCCCGGCCTACCAGAATGGCGAACCGTTCTAGATCTGAGAAAGTGTTGCTGACTACAGAAATCCCGCTGACTGCCGTTTCTGTAACAACCCCAGCGCGACCGTTACGAATCTGAAATCCGCTAATTCGGCTGCCCGAGCTCCCAGCGCCTAATGTAATCCCGTCTCTTCCTGCTCCAGGAATCAGAATACTTCTATTACTAGTACCCTGTAGCGTGATCCGCTTGTTTAAGTTGAGGCTCTCACGGTAAGTTCCTGCCTGCACCTGGATGATATCACCATTATTTGCGCGATCAATGGCACTTTGAATGGAGGTACCCGGACGGACAAATAGAACTGCCATAATTCTCCTATCTGATTCAGGCGTCTCTCTTGCCTACATAAAGTACCGATAAAGAAGGCAAATTGACTTGATTGTCAACTTGGTTATTCTCTATGTCAAATCTCTCAACTCTACTTGTATAGAGACCCTGCTTCAGGCTATTTCCCAGTTTGTAACGGCTTTGTTGCATAAAGCAAAAACTGACAAGTTAGGGTTGAGATGGATTTGATTAAGCTGTAACCGGGTAGCTGTCGGGCTTGCACAGTTGGATCATGCGGTTGAGCGCTGCACACTTGATGAATAACTCCACCGCCT
>JBJTUI010000614.1:0-3030 GCA_046080625.1 Elainella sp.
AACGACAGGAGCCTTTAATCTCAGCCAGTTCCCGGCCCAGAATGTGGCGGTCAAACAGTTTGTCGGCGCAGCGGATGGTTCCGACTTCTACAGCTTCACCCTCACCCAGCCCAGCAACATCATCATTCGCTACGACGGTACACCCGAGCTGGTTGCGCTGCGATTTGGCCGCGACCTCAACGGCAATGGCTTTTTGGGTGATGTGATCGACCGAGGACCTGGTCTGCCGCCTCTGGGAGAAGTCTTCCCGCAAGAGCCGATTGATCGGGCAGGTAATGTGGTCTATTCGCCCCTCCCGCCGATTTTTGATCCGGCAGCCAGATGGGATTCTGAAAGGCAGGCTTTCCTGACCACCGTTCCAACTGATATCTACGCCAGGCTGGAACCAGGCACCTACTATCTCCAGGTGGACGCCCAGGCGATTCAAACTAACCTCGGCGATGGCCTGGTCCGCTACGGCAGCTCCAACGTTCTATACAATCTGTCTTTCATCCTGGAACCACCGATTAGCAACGGCTAGTTACAGCAGTTTGCAGCCCATTTAGGGAAAATCTAGCTCCGCTTGTTCCTGAGAACGGGTGGGGCTTTTAGCTGGGCGCGAGGAGATGGGAAGAAGGGAGATGGGCCAGCAAGTGGGCCAGCAAATAGACCAGCAAGTGGACCAGAAATTAGGGCACAGGGAGCACAGGATCACCCATCCCGCTCCTCCTGTGGGATAATAGGATCACATTATTTTTAGATTTACCGTGAGCACCGTCCGCACCGTTTCCGACACCAAGCGCGCCTTCTACACTCTACACACCCGCCCGATCAACTCGATCTACCGGCGGGTCGTGGAGGAGCTGATGGTGGAGATGCATCTGCTTTCCGTAAATGCGGACTTTCACTACAATCCGATCTACGGGCTGGGCGTTGCGACCACCTACGAGCGGTTTATGCAGGGCTATCGGCCTGAAGCCGACCAAGCCTCAATTTTCAACGCCCTCTGCCAGGCCTTGCTCGACGACCCAGAGAAATACCGTGGCGATGCGGAGCACATGCGCTCTCTAGCCGTTTCTACCAACGCCGAACAGTTTCTGGCCCAGGTGAAGCAGCTCCCCAACCCCGAAAGCTGGAGCGGCTTAATCGAAGTCCTGAAGCCAATCTCCGAGAACCCCAGCTTCAAATACAGCCGCCTGTTTGCCGTGGGTCTCTATAGCCTGCTCGAAATTATGAGCCCCGATCCGGTCAAGGATGAAGCCAAGCGCAACGAGGCGATCAAAACCCTGGCTGCCGGGCTAAAGCTGTCGGACGACAAAATGCAGAAAGACCTAGAGCTGTATCGCAGCAACCTGGAGAAACTCAGCCAGGCGCGGCAGGTGCTCGACGATATTCTCAAGGCCGACCGCAAGAAAAAGGAAGAGCGGGCCAAGGCCAAGGAAACGGTTGCCACACCCAATCCCCAGGACAGTCCTTCCAGCTAGCCCCTCCAGAGGCGAGTTGCTCAGTTGTTTTCCGCCTGAGCTTCAGGACTCGACGAGTCTGGAGCAGGAGTAGTGCTATCGCTAGCCTCAGGATCTGGCTGGCTCGGGTCATCGGCTGGCTTGGGCAGAGCGGGAGCAGAGGGCGCAAGGCTCAACTGGGCGTTGGCCCTGACCAGAGCGGCGGCCATTGATTTGAGCTTGGTGTGAAACTCGGAGCGGTCGAAAATCGGGATAAACCGCTGCACTGGGGCCGGAGCCGGAGAGCGGGGCTGGATCAACTGGCGTCGGTCGGGCAGCGAGAGCCGAACCGGGGCTGGCCTGAAGGGCTGAATCACATGGCTGGAGGGCGCAGCCTCTTGGGACTGCAACTGTCGGATCGGAGTAGCAATCAAGCCTGGCGAATCGGGTTGCCGCAGGTCGGAGTCTGGCTGAGTCAAAGAACCGCGCTTGACTGAACCTGTAACTGAACCTGTAACTGAACCTGGAGCGGAGCGGCTCTGGGGAAGGGTTAGCACTGAGGACGCGGCGATAGCAGCGGGTTCTGCGGGAAACAACAGCTGAAAGCTGCGCCCAGTCACCATCCGCTCAAACTCGCGATTGAAGTGCTGCAAGGGCTGACCCCGCCGCTGCCACAGATCGAGGATTTGCCAGACTGAAACAGCCTTATAGCGGCCCTGATAGAGCGCTTCAACCACAGCGCTACGCAACCACAGGGCCGGATACTGGATCAGCCACTGGTCAATCCATTGGTTGAGGGCATAGGGACCTACATCAAAACTGTAGCGAGCCATGAGTTCCGCTACAGCCATCGCGATTGCCTCTAGGGTTTGTGCATCTGTTTGGGCAGACGCTGCTGGCGCTTGCTGGGCTCGCGCATCCTTTACTCGCCTGGTCATGCCGCACCGATCGCAAGAAGGGGTCTTTACAGACTTTAATGGGGATTTTGCAGCAATGGATCGAATCCAGGTGAAAATTTATCTTCTCAAAACAATTACCGCAATTCTGGGCAACACCGCAGTTTGCCTAGCGCCAGCAGCCAGACCGGTGTGACCTGGAGGACAGCTAGTTAACGTTTACAACCCCATCTTCAACCGAGTCACTGCCCAGACCCGAGAAGGGGCCAGCGTCGCCCGTCCAGTTGAAATCATTCAGCCGGAAGGTCAGGGCCGCAGCCCGCCGGCCCGTACTGTAGTTAGCGCTAATCGTATAGGTGCGGCGGCTGTATTCCAGCGTATAGACCGTATCGATGTCGTCGCCCGAAGTCAGGTTATAGCTCACCTGGACACCAAACCGCAGCGGCCCATAGATCTGCTGGGTGAGGCTGGCAGTCAGCACCTGCTCGTCGGCCACCCGATCAAACAAAAACGGTGATTCACCGTCCAGCAGCGTATTGGCATAGCCTAACGAAAACGCCGTGTAGTCAAACAGGGGGCGCGAGAACTGGCCAAATTGGCCCAACAGCGTCACCCCACCCCGCAGGCTGGCCTGGTGATCGCCACTGCTGTAGCCGCTGTATACCCCTCTGGTGTCCAGGTTGATGCCGACAAAGGGCGTGATCGGCGTCGGC
>JBJTUI010000615.1:0-3750 GCA_046080625.1 Elainella sp.
CCGGCCCCTAAATTCAGATGGCCTACCTCCGAGTTGCCCATTTGACCAGCAGGCAGACCCACGCTTTTTGCCGAAGCCCGAATCAAGGTTCGGGGATAGGCGGCCCAGAGGCTATCCATCACAGGGGTGTTGGCAACCGCAATGGCATTACCGTCGGTTTCCTCGCGATAACCCCATCCATCCAAGATGATTAGTACGACCGGGGAAATTGGCATTTGTGCCATATCTAAGTAGCCCTTCGATTCAGCAATTTCTCAGCAATAATATCATCCCAACTTTCGATCTGGGTGTTCAAAACCCTGGGGATCAAATCTAAACAGATTAATCTTTTCTATAACTTGATTATTATTAAACCTTCGCCTTTCTCGTCTCCTGTTTTTGCTTTTGTTTTTCGCGTTGCTTGTCGCGTTTCTCTGCCACCTTACGGACCTTTTCCGCTTCAATTGCCTCCAGCTTGACCCGCTCTTTCTCTTCTTCTAGCTTGTCGAGATAGTAATGGTAATCGCCTCGATAAAGCCGCAGCTCGCCCTCACGAATTTCGACAATTTTGTTGGCTACCTGCGACAGAAAATAGCGGTCGTGTGAGACAAGAATTGCTGTTCCGTCATAATCCTGGAGTGCCTGCTCCAGCATTTCCTTGGCAGGAATATCTAAATGGTTAGTTGGCTCATCTAAAATCAGCAAATTGGCTGGAGCCAACAGCATTTTGGCCAGGGCCAGTCTGGCCTTTTCCCCACCGCTCAGGGTGGCTACAGTTTTGAACACCTGGTCTTCGCTAAATAGAAACCGGCCCAGCAGGGTGCGCACCTCTTCGTTTTTCCAGTCGGGCACTTCGTCGTGGATCGTGTCCATCACGGTTTTGGTTAGATCCAGAGCTTCAGCCTGATTCTGCTCAAAATAGCTGGGCAGGACGTTGTGATCTCCTAGCTTGATGTTGCCTTCCGTGGGCTGTTCGCTGCCAATCATCAGCTTTAGCAAGGTCGATTTTCCGGCCCCGTTGGGTCCGACAATAGCCACCCGGTCGCCCCGCTCAATCAGCAGATTCGCTCCCAAAAACAGAATGTTCTCGTTATAGATGTGGGTCAGATCCTTGATGATCACAACCTCACGGCCACTGCGCGGCGCAGGCGGAAACTTGAACCGCAGGGTTCTCACGCCCGCCACCGGAGCATCGATCAGCTCAACTTTTTCCAGCTGCTTTTCGCGGCTTTTGGCCTGTGTACTGCGGGTGGCGCTGGCCCGGAACCGATCGACAAACGCCTGCTGCTTCTCCAGCTCTTTCTGCTGCCGCTCAAAGGCGCTGAGCTGGGCCATCTGGTTCTCGGCCTTCTGCTGAAGGTAGGCGCTGTAGTTGCCCAGGTAGGTAGAGGAGACGCCCCGTTCGGTTTCGACAATTTGGGTACAGAGCCGGTCTAGAAACTCCCGGTCGTGGGAGACAATTACCATCGGCGTCGTCAGGTCTTTCAGGTAAGTTTCCAGCCATTCAATCGTCATCAGATCGAGGTGGTTGGTCGGCTCGTCCAGCAGCAGCAGGTCGGGTGATTGCAGCAAAATCTTGCCCAAGCTCATCCGCATCTGCCAGCCGCCGCTAAAGGAAGCTACCAGCCGGTCGCCATCCTCCTGGCCAAATCCCAGCTCCGGCAAAATCTTTTCAATTCGGGCCTCCAGGCCATAGCCATCCAGCGCTTCAAACCGCCGCTGGAATTTGTCTAGGTCGTGGATCAGCCGGTCGAGTTGTTCTGGCGTAGCCGTCTGCATTTCGTGCTGCACCCACCCCAGCTTCTCGTGGACCTGATTGGCCTCGGCAAAGGCCCGCCAAAACTCGTCGCGCACCGTGCGGCTGGGATCGACCTCAAACTCCTGGGTCAGGTAGGCAATATGCAGGCTGTTAGGCCGAATTACCACACCCGAACTGGGCTCAATTTCGCCAGCAATAATCTTCAGCTGGGTCGATTTGCCCGCCCCGTTGACGCCGACCAGACCGATCCGGTCGCCAGGCTTGACCTCCCAGCTCACGTCCTTCAGGACTTCGCCCGTAGGATAAATTTTGCCAACATGTTCGAGACGCAACATAGCCTGACCTAAATGTGAGGTGGAACGTGAAGTGGGAATGGAAGGTGGGTTCAGCTCTGGTATCAGCAGGTTTGCCAGAGCCACAGCGAATCGCCAGAGAGCAAAGCAAGCCTATTCCAGGTCTGGATAACAACTGGGCAGGAGCGCCCTAGACAACCCCTGACTGGAAGATTCAGCTGGGGACGGCATACACAGAGGACTCAGCAGCTAAACTGCATCGGGACAAGGCCGCGACCCCAAAACTGCAGCCCCAACTCCTGGTTCAACACCCCAAGCGCGATATTGAGCAGCCTGATTGAGCGATTCGGATAATTTCCAGTCAGCCAGTTGAAGACCTAGAAATCTGGGATCAGGTGAATAGCGTCCTAGACCAGGCATGGTCGAATAGCCGGATGGTTAGCGGTCTAGACCTGATTCGGGCTAATTGAAGCCTCATCCGGGCTTATCCTGATTTTGGCAACTGGGTTGACGCAGCCTGACGAACAAGAGAACTGGGGTCTGACGGGCTCTTGGAGCCTGCAACGGGAGCAGCCTCCAGCGTCGGAATACATACTGTCCGGAACTGGGGAGCGACCCTACTCCTGCAATTTAACCTGTAAAGCTAAACTGTAACAAAAATTTAATCATCTTCTGGGTCGAAAAGGGTGCACTCGCCTGACGAAAACCCAGACATTTTTCCAGATTGACCCGGTTTGGCACTTGATGAGCCGCTCAATAAACCATCTGAATTGTCTATCTTGGCCACAAAAGGGGCACAAGGCCCTTCATCAAAAATTCTATTAAGAATTATTTCAACTATCCGGAGCGGTCAATCTGAACTGGAAAAAAATTTCACAAAGCCAATCTAGCCCCAACTGGCAAAGGCTATCTGATGTCAAGGCTGTCTGGACCCGCTGATCTTCAGGGCCGGTCTACGTTAATCTTGCCCAGAGGCTCCGCCCCTGCCTGCTTTGTTAGGCAGCTTGTACGAATAAGTTGATCACCTGGATCGGTCTACTGGCTTGAACAAGGGGCTTAAGCCCCTTGCCTGCTCAGGTTATTTTTACAAGACTCCTTAGCGACACACAGCGACGTTAATTCTGCAAACCCATCGCTGCTAAATCATCAGGTGCCAGATCCTCAGGCTGGCTTGAACAAGTTTGGTTCAACACTGGGTTTCCATCAGGCTGCTAGTCCGGTTCTTTTCCTGCCACCGCTACCTATGAATGGCTCAGCTTGGCTTCTACCTAACCGCCCAGCAATTTGCGCAGCAGGCGTTTGAGTCAAGACCGTAATTTCACGGATAGAGCGCTTGAAGTCCCCGTGAATCCACGAATCGCCTCCGTGATTTCTACCTTTTATTCCAACCCAGGTTTGGGCGGAACATTTAAAGACCTATGTTGACGCTACTCGAATCTGTGAAATTAGCGACAGATCGAGTGGGAAGTGCTTGCATCTGCATGTCAGTCCGACGGCATCTACGGCATCTACGGTCATCTACATTAAGTTCATTAACGGTTAAATCATGGTCGCAATCAGGGTTTTGGAAGAGACTGCGATGAGTACCCTGGGTAACCCCCCAGCTCTGCTGGGGGACTCCCACAGTTTGACAGTTCCGGGAGTCTGAGGAAAAGTCTCTTCAACCCGAACAATCTGAGTGTTCGGATCAAGGAGACTTCAATGAAAGATACTGGTAGC
>JBJTUI010000616.1:0-6457 GCA_046080625.1 Elainella sp.
GGCCTGGATCTGCTGCACCTGCCCCAGGGTCTGGTCGCGCACCGATTCGATGTTGGCAACGATGCGGTCGGCCTCTTCGGGGGTGATGTCGGGCCGCTGGGAAAGCAGGGCGATCACCGTAGAGCGGTCGAGCTGGGAGAGACGGTCGGCCAGGTTTTGGGCACCCAGCTTGGGCGAATGCAGCAGCAGGCGAAAGTCGCGCTTGATGCCGTCCGGGTCGAGGGCGGCCTTGTCGGTATTGCGCAGGTAGGCTTCTAGCTCCTGCTCGAAGCTGACCGCTTTTTGCTGGCTGCGCAGGGCCAAACGGCGCGGCGAACGGATCAGGGACTGCACCGAACCCAGAACCTGGTCGATGGTGCGATTCGCCTGGTCTTCGCTCAGGTCGGGCCGCTGGGCCAACAGCCGCACCAGGGTTTCCCGGTCGATTTGGGAGAGCCGACGCCGTAGAGCAGCCGCGCCTTCCTGGGGGTTGGCAAACAGCTGCTGCAAATCGCGCTGGATGCCGTCTGGGTCGAGTTCTGCCAGGTTGGTGCGGCGCAGGTAGTCCTTCAGGGTTTCGACGGTATGGCTGGCCTGTTCGTTCACCTGGCTGATGGCCCGATTCGGAGCATGTACCAGCGCCTGCCAGTTAGCTTCCACCTGATTGACGATCTGCTCGGCCTCGGCAGGACTCAAATCCTGGCGCTGGCTCAATAGCTGTACCCAGGTGTTGCGGTCAAAATGGCCAGCCTGATGCCGCAGGACCGCCATCGCCGTCGCCGGATCTTGCATCAGGGACTGGAAGCCCTGCCGGATCGACTCGGGGCTGAAGTCGGCCTTGCTGGTGGTGCGCAGAAAGTC
Organism: Elainella sp.; assembly: GCA_046080625.1. Lineage (GTDB taxonomy): Bacteria > Cyanobacteriota > Cyanobacteriia > Elainellales > Elainellaceae > Elainella. Next base: position 841 of record JBJTUI010000616.1, read on the forward strand.
GCCCAGTCCTTGCTGGAATGCCTCATAGCGTTGGCTGGCCTGTTGGTTGGTCGATTCAGCCTCCCGCAGCACCCGGTCGCGGCTCTGCTCCAGACTGTTCAAAACTGTCGTCTGTTCTGCCAGATCCAGATCCTGCCGCTGTTGCAGCTCCTGCCAGAGGAAGTCGCGGTTGTAAGGAGCCAGACGCTGCTGAAGCTGGGCAAAGCTGGCCTCGGAGTCGCTGAGGATAGAGGGGAAGGCGGTCGCACCAGCCAGCAGCTCGGCCTTGGGCGTATAGGCCAGGTAGCTCTTGACCCGCTGCTGTAAGTCGGCAGCCAGTTCGCGCTCGGCGTCAGCTTCGGCGGTGGCCAGCACCTCGCGCCGGATTGCCTCTAGCTGGTCGGCCAGCTCCTGAAGGCGCGACTGGGTAAACACGCCTCGCTCGCTCAAAATCTCAACAAATCGCTGCCGCTGTAGCCGGGACAGGGCCATCACCACCGTAGCCGGGTCGGCCTGGGGGTCGTAGAGCAATTCGCGAAACTCGCGATCCAGCCGGTCACGGCCCATTTGCCAGGAATAGGTGTGGCGCAGGTAGTCCTCCACGTCGGTTTGGATCGGGCTGTACTCAACGGCGGGCTTGGTGCCAGTCAGGGTCTGGGCCTGGTCTTTCACCTGGGCCGAGGCCGACTGGATGCGGCTGACAATTTGCTGGAGGTTCAGATCCGACAGATCGCTGCGGCCCGCCAGCATTCCCACCAGCGTCGTCACGCCCGACTGGATGGTCTGGCTCATCCCGGTCTGGCTCATCCCGGAAGGCTGGCCGCCGTTGCCATTGCTGGAACCGTTTGTGCCGTTGCCGTCACCTTTGCCCTTGCCATGACCGTTCGAGGAGCTGGCCAGGAACCGATCAACTTTGGCGTTCAGTTCGTCGATCTTGAGCTGGCCGGTTTGGGTAGAGCGCAGGTAGTCTACTAGCTCGGTCATGCCGTCGTTGGACTTCCGGCCCGTGGTTTCTGCCCAGACCGATTCCAGTAGGTCGGCCAGCCGCTCCACTTCTTGTTTCGACAGATCGGTGCGCTGGCGAATCAGGCTGACAAACGCCTGCCGATCCAGGTGCCGCAGTTCGCCGCTCTCGGCCAGGGCGATCAGCTCCGGATCGTTCAGCAGGGCTTTCAAATCGCCGCGGATGCTGTTCATATCCAGCCCCGGACGGCGCAGCTTGCCCACGTAGTCTTCCAGCGATTGCCGCAGGCTATCTCCGTCCAGACCTGTCCCCAATTCGTTGCGCACCGCTGCTACCATGGCCTCAGCAGTAGACACCATCTGATTTTTGGCAGCCCGTCCGCCCAGAGCCGCTGTGGCAGTTCCGGCAATCGCCTGAAACCCAGACGTCGCAGTTTGCACAACTGACCCAATCAGCGAACCCACCGTGGTAGAACTCACCCAGACCAGCAGCGAAAAATAGGCGGCCCAGATCACCAGGCTGATGATCGCTCCCAGGCGCGGTGTGGTCAACAAACTCAGCTGCACGGCCAGATAGCAGGCGAAAAATAGGGCGATACTGACGCTGATTAGAGTCCAGATACCAACGCCCAGGGTGATTTTGCGAATACTGAGGCCACCTTCCCGATCGTCGCTGTGGTCGTCACCCGAGGACTTGCCCAAATAGGAAATGCCTGCGGCCACGGAGAAATTGGTCAAAAGAAGCTGAATCGCAAAGGCCAGCAGGATGCCCGACACCAGCGCAATAAAGAACTGCGGCCCCGAAAACAATACCGAAGCCGCCTCCGGGGTTTCAACGCTGTCCGGAGTCAGCACCTGAGCTAAAGGCATGATTCCAGATTGCGTGACCAGATCCAAACGGTTTAATATATTCGCGCTCATGACTTCTCCTGTTCAATTTCTATTTCCTGTTCTGCTTGAGCGATCTGGATCAGAGATTCTCTGCACTGTGTCCAGCGCTAGCCTGACTGAACCAAGTTTTGATTTGGCTCTCTGTCCACTCTCTATCCAGCGAAATAGATGCAACTCTGCAAATACTCATAGCTTTACAGTCTAAAAATCGCTTTGTTCACCGGGTTTGGCATCTTTCCCAGGAGAGAACCCGACGCTGAACCGGGCGTTTCGGGCTAGGGATGGTTGGCCTCCAGCTTTTTTCTATCTACCGAGTCAGGCGAACTCTTTCAAATGAGGGAGGTTGCTGCAGCTACAGCTTTTTAGAATGCAGGCATTGGGTTTTGAAACCAGACCGTTTTGAGTTTTAGTTTGAGCTTTAGGAAGGAGAAGGTTATGTTGACGATCGAGAACTTGCCTGAGGACGTGAAAGACAAGCTGCCTGAAGAGGTGCAGCGGCTCTATATGGCTGCCTACAACAGCTTTCTGGAAAACAGCGGCGATGAGGCTGCCGCAACTCGTGTGGCCTGGCAGACGGTGGAACGCAATGAGCAATATACCCGCGACAGTCAGGGCCGCTGGCAGCGTCTGGACGATGAAGTCGGCGACGATCACCGGGGTTCGCTAGGCGAAATGCCCCAGAGCTAAATATCTTTAAATCAGCAAATCCCCAGTCTATTAATCAGACTGGGGATGTTCAGGCAATCGTTGACTTGCAATACAGCGTTTTTCACTCGGACTCGCCTACTGCTGATCCTACTGCCGATACAGATCAGGAAACCATTCCCTCAGCTGCTCCAGCTTGGGCAGATCGTGTACCACCACGTAGGGATAATCAGGGTGATGTTCGATAAAATCCTGATGGTAAGGCTCAGCTGGATAGAACTGCTGCAAGGGTGCAATTTGGGTCACGATGGGCTGCTGAAACACATTGGCCTGATTGAGCCGCTCGATGTAGTCCTGGGCAAGCTGGCGCTGCTGCTGATCGGCAAAGAAAATCTCTGAACGGTATTGGGGTCCGGTGTCTGGACCTTGCCGGTTGAGCTGGGTTGGGTCATGGGCAACAGAGAAATAGACCTTCAGCAGCTGGCCGTAGGAAATTTGGGCAGGATCGTAGGTGATCTTGACCGCCTCGGCATGGTCAGTGCCGCCGCCGCTGACGCGCTCATAGTGGGCCGTGGCTGCCGTGCCGCCTGAAAAACCCGACTCTACCCTGGAAACTCCCTTCAAATGCTGAAAAATTGCTTCCATGCCCCAAAAGCAGCCGCCCGCCAAAACGGCAGTTTGCTCTGAGATGGCTGGGGCAGAAGGGGCTGCGGTGGCTGCGACCAGAGGCGGGTCGGGAAACGGCGGACTAGCGGCGTTGGTTGCCAATCCTCCGGGAATGGATCGGAAGATGCCATAGAGAATCACCGCAGTCAGCGGGAGTAAAAATAGAGTATAGCGTTGAGAACGAGAAAGCTGAACAGGGCGAGTTGGCATAGTTATGGTTCCGTAAATTCGGCGTTAGAGCAATCGGTCCTGTCACATCAAAACCGCATACCAATTTTCCTTGAAGCTGTAGAAGCGGGGGCAAGGGGGTTTGGCCCATAGGAAATGGGGATAAAACAGCGATCGATTAGCAAACCAGAAATCCGCTTTAGCTGGCGACAAACTTGAGCGCAACGCCGTTGATGCAATAGCGCTTGCCGGTGGGGGCTGGTCCGTCGTCAAACACATGGCCCAGATGCCCACCACAGCGGCGGCAGTGGACCTCGATGCGTTCCATAAACAGGGAGTTATCTTGCGAGGTGGCTACCGCATCGGCTAGCGGCGCATAGAAACTCGGCCAACCGGTGCCGCTGTCAAACTTGGTGTCGGAGGAGAAAAGCGACAGATCGCAGCCCGCGCAGCGGTAAAGACCTTTGCTGAAGGATTTGGCCAGGGGACTGCTCAGCGGCACTTCCGTACCCTGCTGCCGCAGCACCTTGAACTGTTCAGGCGTTAGCATCCGTCGCCATTCCGCCTCGGTTTTCGTGACCTCAAATTGCGTCACATTAGAGATCTGGGCCTGGTCGGTTTGGGCCTGGGAACGCAGACTGGCATAGCGCGACAGCAGGACTGTGCCCGCAACCACCGCACCCGCCTGGAGAAAATACCGCTTTTTCATGGCTAGAACTCGCTGAAGTTAAGGTGAAGTTCGTGAATTGGATCTGTGCTGCTCCTAAATAGATCTCGATCCCAGTCGTTGCCTGATCTGGCTGCTGCGCGAGTTGTTGCAGCGATCAGGCTTGGAGGTTAGGCTTTGAGGTCAGGCTTTGAGTAAATTGGCAACAGAGCGAGGAAAAACAAGAATTCTTGCCGGAAACAAAGCCGTTAAGCTCAATATAGTCGGCTATTCTGAATCATAGATGAGAGACAGATAAGAAACGCAGGCGGAATGCTCCAGGAGTAAACGACAGCATCACAGGATTTAACAAGAAGTTTATTTTTGATGAATAACTTGATTTTTTGTGTCTAGTTCACGGCTAATTCGCAGCTCATTCACTGTCTCATTCGCCTCTCAGGCATTACTCAGAAAAATCTCATCTACGGTACTTCGATTCATGCCAGGATATGACTGTTCTGTATGATTGTTCTGAGCGCAGGCCAATTCGCTTCACCAATTTACTCCACAGATTGAACGTAGAATATTGCGTTCGCTGCGCTTGATCAACAGGCCAACTTACCGTTATTCGTGGGCACCCATTCTATGAATCGTACTCTAGTAGCTACAGCCAGTTTCATCGCATTGGCTGGTCTGACCAGCCTCACCCCGATTGCCCGCAGCCAAACTGCCACGCCCGCTATCTGCTCTAGCCAAACCAGCATGGGCCAAACCGCATCCGGCAGCAGCTCAAGCAGCACGATGCACGACAATACGATGGGCGGTATGACCGGAGGCAACATGACCGGAGGCAATATGACCGGAAGCAACATGGCTGGGCATACCATGACCGGAAGCAACATGTCTGTAAGCAATATGTCTGGAAGCACTGGGGCTAACATGGCGCATAGCTCCCAAACGGGCAGCGCTACCTCAGGCGGCGGTGCAGGCAGCTCAGGCAACATTGTCACCCAGAATGCGGCTCAGGCACAGCAAGCGGCGAGCTGCGTTCGCTAAAGCTGGAAGCCAAAACCAGCTGAGAATTTGGGCCGGAGTGCTGCTCTGCGCCCCATTCTAGCTCTATGCAGGTCGTTCACCGGTAGGGCTTGATGAACATACTCAACAAACGGTAGGCAAATAGGGCTCAATCAACAGCGTCAAGGGAACCCGCGCCATGACTTCAGCAATTCCTTCGGGCCAGCGCCAGCCAGCCGCCTTCAGACAGACCTGCTTCGCCAAACTGTTCCACGGGCTCAACCTGATCAGTCTGGTGCTGCTAATCGGCAGCGGGCTCCAGATTTACAATGCCAATCCGGTGTTTGGCGGGCGGGCAGGCTGGCATTTTCCGCAGTTTTTGCTGCTGGGCGGCTGGCTAGCCGGAGGACGGCACTGGCACTTTGCCGCCATCTGGCTGTTTTCGATCAACCTGCTGGTCTATGGCCTGTATATTTTGTGCAGCCGTCGCTGGCGACATCGATTCGCAGCCACCAGCGATTTGCAGGCTCTGCGAGTGAGTCAAAACCCTAAACGCAGGCTCTATGCCTGGCATCGGCTCATCTATACCGCCATCATTCCTCTGCTGCTGCTGGCGATTGCGAGCGGGCTGGCGCTCTACAAACC
>JBJTUI010000617.1:0-5073 GCA_046080625.1 Elainella sp.
AAGAGAGCCTCGAAAGCTTTGCGATTGAGACCTGTCATGGCTCGCATCAGGCGGTCTTGGTTGAGAATGCGTTCTAGTTTCAGCATTGGGACGGCATCTTGCATCTGCCAAACATTATCACCTATTTCCCAACAGGTCTACTGGCTTACTGCTAACCAACTATAAATTCTGGAAAATGCTCAACTTATTGTTACAAGTTGCCTTAGTGAAATATTAAATGTAGTGCTGCAAGAATGCTAGCGGACAAATATTGGCACAGCGTTCAATGGCTCCTGGAAGACCGAACACCAGGGTAGAAAAGGCTAAAATGGCGAGGGCGACAAACCAGTTGAGCAGGCCGTCGGTGATTGCGGCAGCGCAGTAAAGCCCAATGCCCAGGAGCAAAGCGTCAATCAATAGGTTTTGCAGCATTGCATCTGTAACTGTGCCCTGGTTGGCTAAAAGCTGGACTGCAAAGTTGAACCCAACCAGCAGAAAGCCGCTGGTGAGCTGTCCCAGAAATAAACCGGAGGCTGGGATGACTCCTATGAGCAGGGATAATCCGATCACTAGGTAAGCAACGGTACCGTCGATCTGGATAGCAACAATCTTGGCTTGATGCAGGATATTGTCGCCTAATGCGTCTATATTGAGCTGGCTGAGGAGAAAAATAGTCATTTGATTTTGATTTCATCGGGTTTGAGCAGGACGCGGATCGGGGCAAGGGAGCCGACGATTCTACCCTGGTCGTTGAGTTTGGCGGGGGTGTATTGCAGGGGGCGGTTGGTGCCGGTGCAGGCGAGGACGGTGCCGACGGAGGCGTGGGCGGTCATGCCGGTGTAGTCGGCGATTACGTCGGATTCAGGCCAGGAGGCGGGCAGGCGGTCGCGGTAGATTTCGTCGATTCGGTCGCGGAATTCCAGGGGGTTATAGACATCGTTGACGAGGATGGGGGCATCGACGCAAACCGATGGGTATTGGCGACGAACTTCCTGGGCGATTTCCAGGCGTTCTTTTGAGCAGATCAGCCAGCAGCGGTTGAGACGGGGCAGGTGGAAGCGAATTGCGGTTTCGCAGGCTTCAAACTGGCTGACCAGAAGGATCAGGCCGCGATATTGCTGATCGAGCTGCTTTTGGCGGATCTCGAAGGGGAGAACCTGGGGAATGCGGGAAAACCGTTGGGCGACGCCCCAGGTGAAAAGGGCGATGGCTGCTGTCAGAATTAGCAGGGTGATGACTGCGAGCCGTACCAGAGCAGGGGTTTCGGTGCCGAAGCTGTTTTTCAGAATGTCATAGATGGCGTTGCCGAATATGGCCAGACAGACGGAGCTTAAGAGAAAGGGCAGGATGGTTTCGGGACTGAAGAAGATTTTGAGGGAACGGGTCAGGGATGTTCTCATGGTTAGCAGCGGGGGTGAGCTGAGTTTATTCTAACGGGGGTTGGAAGCGGGGTCTTCCAGGTGGGGTCATGCTGGAGAAGCAGATCTACCTGGAGAGAATCCGATGCTGGACTGGCAGCTGTTTTTGTCGGAGACGAATTTTGAACGGGCTTGGCAGAAGGTGCGGTCGAATCAGGGCTGTGCGGGGGTGGATGGCGAGACAATTGCGGCGTTTGAGCAGAATGCGGCTCGCAATTTGGCTGGGTTACGGCGGTCGCTGGAGCGGGGCAGCTATCGCCCAATGCCGCTGCGGTCGCTGCAAGTGCCGAAAAAGCCGAAGCTGAAGCCTGGAGAACCTCCCAAGACCGAGTGGCGGGGGCTGGCGGTGCCGACGGTGCGGGATCGGATTGTGCAGCAGGCATTGCTGAATTTGCTGCATCCGCTGCTGGAGCCGCAGTTTGAGGCGAGCAGTTTTGCCTACCGTCCAGGCAGATCCTACAAGGGGGCGGTGCGGCAGATCGAAGCTTGGCGGAATCAGGGCTATGACTGGGTGCTGGATGCGGATGTAGTGAAGTATTTTGACAATATTCAGCATGCTCGCCTGCTGGCCGAGCTGCAAGAGCGGGTGGCTGATCCGGCGGTGGGGGAGCTGGTGGAGAGCTGGATTGGCAGCGGTGTGACGACGGCAGCGGGGCTGATTTTGCCGAATCGAGGGATTCCGCAGGGGTCGGTGGTGTCGCCGATTTTGGCGAATGTCTATCTGGATGATTTTGATGAGGCGATTGAGGCGGCAGGGCTGAAGCTGGTGCGCTATGCGGATGATTTTGTGGTGATGGCCCAGAGTCAGGCGCGGATTGAGGCGGCGCAGGGGTTGGTGGATGGGCTGCTGACCGGGATGGGGCTGGAGCTGCACGGGGAGAAAACGCGGGTGACGAATTTTCAGCAGGGGTTTCATTTTCTGGGCCATACGTTTGTGCGGTCGCTGGTGGTGGAAGACCGGGGCCGGAAGCAGAAATCCCAGCAGAAAGCTGAGCCTAAGCGGACTGGAGAAGCAGCGCCGCTGGTCTACCGCTCGGAGCTGCCGTTGGTGGAAACCCAGATGCAGCAGGCGTTTTTGGCGGCGATTCGCGAGGCAGAACAGCCGATTCCGCCACCGCTGTATGTGGCGATGGGCTATCGGGTGCGGGAGGAGAAACCGGTACAGATTGCGTCTAAAGAATGGAGCTGGAGGAACGGAATGTCTACGCTGTATTTAATCAAGCAGGGAACGATGCTGCGTAAGGAGCAGGGCCGGTTTGTGATTGAAGGTGGACGGGTTGAAGATCGGGTAAAGGCTGAAAAGGCTGGAAAGGCTGGAAAGGCTGAGCCGCCGATAGAGATCCCGATTCGGGAGGTGGGGCGGATTCTGGTACTGGGGCGGGTGCAGATCAGCACGAGCGCGATTGAGGTTTGTCTGGAAAACCAGATTCCGGTAATTTTTATGTCGCAGTTGGGCGACTATAAGGGCCACCTCTGGAGCAGCGAGTTTTGCGACTTGCCGACGGAGGCGGCCCAGTTTGGCCGCAGGCAGGATCTGGTGTTTCAGCAGGACATGGCGCGTCAGATTTTGCAGGGCAAGCTCACGAATTCTCGGCATCTGTTGCTGCGATTAAACCGGAAACGGAAGGTACCGGGGCTGGCGGCAAAGATTCATCGCATTGACCAGCATATTGCAGCGCTCCAGCAAACAAACGATCTGGGAGCGATGCGGGGTCATGAGGGGTCGGCGGCGCGTTTGTATTTTGCGGCTCTGGGAGGGCTGATTACCCATCCCAATTTGAGTTTGACTGAGCGGAACCGCCGACCGCCGAAAGACCCGGTGAACAGCCTGCTGAGTTTTGGCTATACGCTGCTGTTTAACAATGTCCTCAGCCTGATTCTGGCGGAAGGGCTGAATCCCTATCTGGGTAATCTGCATCGCTCGGAACGTAAGGAGATGCATCTGGCGTTTGATTTGATGGAAGAGTGGCGATCGCCCATTGTAGACAGTCTGGTGATGTGGCTGGTGAATAAGAAGGCGGTTCGACCGACTGATTTTACGTTTCCCACGGCGGAAGGCGGCGTTTATCTAGAAGCTACGGCGCGTCGGGTGTTTCTGAAGCATTTTGAAGACCGAATTACAACAGAAATTTCGCATTCAGCGGTGCAGCAGCCCGTTTCCTATCGACGCGCCATTCAGCTTCAGATTCAGCATTACAAGGCGTGTTTGCACGACTCGAAGCCTTACCAACCCTTTATTCGGGCCACCTGAAGTCTATGCTGGTTTTAATTGTCTATGACATTCCCGATGACAAACGGCGGCAAAAGCTGGCGACGTTTCTGGAGGGGTATGGTCGTCGAGTGCAGTTGAGTGTGTTTGAGTGTTTCATTTCGCTGCCGGAGATGAAGCAGCTCTACGAGAAGGTGAAGCGGCGGGTAAAGCCTGACGAGGATAATGTGCGGTTCTACTGGATTCCAGCCGATGCGGTGCCCAGAGCACTGACGATTGGCAGTCCTTCACCGGAGCCGCCGCCTCAGCTCTACATTGTTTGAGCCTATCCTGAAGCCTCTACAATGAGGGGCGATGCAGACTCATACTCAATATGTTTTATGTACGATGATACCTGCCGTTTCCTGGCTGAACATTTCTCCACCGACTTTGCTAGTTGGCTCTTGGGGAAAGCTGTCACTCTAACAGAACTGCAATCCTCTGAACTTTCCCTTGATCCAATCCGTGCTGATGCCTTAATTTTCCTGGAATCAGACGAAGCCATTTTACACATCGAGTTTCAGACGCTTCCGAAAGACAATATTCCACATCAGGGATTTTAGCTGGGTTAAAATTGGAAGACGAGATCATTTACCGCATCCTACGGAGAGACATTATGCAGGAGTCTACAGTTTACCGCTCAATCTGGCGAGATGCCCAGAAAGAGAGAGATCGGGTGATTGCGATGAATTTACTACGAGGAGGCGTGGATATCAATCTGATCGCATCTTCAACAGGTTTATCGATTGAGGAAGTCCAGCAACTTCAGCAACAGCTAGATCATTCATCCCAAAATTGAGTTGAAACCAGTTTGCGGCTGCGTACCAAGCAAGCGGATGCTGCACTCTGGGGAGAAAGAATTGGTTTCGATGCGGTGTTTGCAGTGGGTGGTACGTTGGTCAGGACGGATCAGTGATTCACGGAACCGTTGTCGGGCTTCAGGCCACAAGGTTTGGTAGACGATAGTTCTGCCATAGCGGCAGCCTGCCTTCGGTCTACCTAAATTCCAGCCGATGCGGTGCCGAGAGCGCTGACGATTGGCAGCCCTCCACCGGAGCCTCCACCTCAGCTCTACATTGTTTGAGCCTATCCCGAAACCCCCGCAATGGGGACGATGCAGGCTTAGCTAAACTGGTTCTCTGACCAAAATTCTGGCTTATAATGAGGTCAGAAGCTTCATGGTTTGAGAGATGGCGTATGTCCTACCCTGCACTCAGTCGTCAAGAAATCGCTCGACGTGGAAAAGAGCTTTATGAGCGGAATATTCGGGCAAAGGTTGAGACAGCCGATAACATTGGCAAAATTGTTTCAATCAATGTCGATACGGGAGAGTATGAAGTAGGTGACGATTTAGTTGAAATCAGTCTGCGGCTGCGTACCAAGCAAGCGGATGCTGCACTCTGGGGAGAAAGAATTGGTTTCGATGCG
>JBJTUI010000618.1:0-2910 GCA_046080625.1 Elainella sp.
CTAGCCAGAGCGTCACCATCCGCTTTGCCGCCCAGGTCGGCAACCAGCCCTTCACCTGCGGCAAGAGCTACGAACTGGGCCAGCCAGCCCTCTCCATAATGCCGTCCGACTTTCGGCTCTACGTCTCCAATGTGGCTCTGATCAATCAGCAGGGCGAAGCCATACCCATGACTCTGATCCAGGACGGCCAGTGGCAGTACCAGAATGTGGCTCTGCTCGACTTTGAGGACAAGACAGGAGCCTGCACGAACGGCACCGCCGAAACCCGCACCGAAGTCATTGGTACCGTACCTGTGGGCACCTATCGCGGGTTGCAGTTTACCCTGGGGCTGCCGTTTGCCCTGAATCACGCCGACTCGACCCTGGCCGCTTCGCCGCTTAACTTGACATCCCTCTGGTGGAACTGGCGAGCGGGCTATAAATTTGCCCGGATTGATCTGACTCGTATGACCCAGGCTAATGTAGCCCCGGTTCCGGGCAATGTACCAGAACTCCACCATACAGGGCAGGTCGCTCACGGACTGGCCCACGGGGCTACACCACCCGCAGGGCACGGAACAGAACAGGGCACAGGGCACGGGGGCGCTGCTGAGAAGAGTGGAGCCGTTTCGATTCACCTGGGCAGTACGGGCTGCGAGGCCGCCAGCACCAATCAATCGCCGATCCAGTGTCAAAATCCCAATACTGCCCAAATTAGGTTTGCCGCCTTTGATCCAGCCCAGAATCGGGTTGTGGCCGATCTAGGAGCCCTGCTAGCCGAGGCCAATCTGGGTGTGAACCAGCCCGATACGCCACTAGGCTGCATGTCCTCGCCAGACGATGGGGACTGTGCCAGCATTCTGCACAATTTGGGGCTACCGTTTGGCGGACAGCCTTCCCCTGGACAAACCTTCTTTAGAGTCGAATAACTCTAACCGAATCAGCCGCAGAGGATAAATGGGGCAGCATGAGCAAAATCGGGTGGCGTCGTTGGCGCAGTTGGCTAACGCTAGGTTGGTTGACCCTGGGCCTAGCTCTGGGGCTGGCTAGAGGGCTGGCGGCTGAACTGTCGTCTGCTCCCCTGCTGGCAGCCAAAATGCCGGTTTATGCAGGGGGAGTTCCCGAAACTCTGGTCCAAGTCCAGCCCGCTGCCTTTGATTGGAACCTGCCGACCTGGGTACCCCGTCCGCTGGTACCGGCTGACAACCCCCAGACGCCAGAAAAAGTCGCCTTAGGGCGGCAGTTGTTCTACGAGAAGCGGCTGTCGATCACCGGGGAGAAGTCCTGTGGCTCTTGCCATTTACAGAAGTTTGGTTTCACGGATGCCAAATCGGTGAGCGAAGGGGCCACAGGCGAGCGGCATCCCCGCAATGCCATGAGTCTGACCAACATTGCCTATAACTCCGTACTGACCTGGGCCAATCCTCTGGCTCGGAGTTTAGAGCAGCAAATGCTGGTGCCGCTGTTTGGCGAAAATCCGGTGGAAATGGGTATGGCAGGTCGCGAAACCCAAATGCTGGCGATGCTGCGGCAAGACCCCAACTACCCTGGCTGGTTCGCTGCCGCCTTCCCCGATCAGGCCGACCCAATTTCGATCAGAAGCCTGACCCAGGCGATTGCGGCCTTTGAGCGCACCCTGGTTTCGTTTAATTCCCCCTACGACCGCTACCGCTATGGCGGGGACAGCCGGGCCATTTCTGATGCAGCCAAACGGGGCGAGGTTCTATTTAACAGTGAGCAGCTAGAATGCTTCCACTGCCATGGTGGGCTCAACTTCAGTGACTCGGTGCAGCACGAACGCTTAGCCTTTGCTGAAATCGCATTTCATAATACTGGGTTATATAACTTGAATAACCGAGGAGATTACCCGCCCAATAATACCGGCGTTTATGAGATTACCCAGCGTCCGGAAGACATGGGGAAATTCAAAGCTCCAACCCTGCGAAACATTGCGTTAACAGCCCCCTATATGCACGATGGCAGCATTGCTAGCCTGGAGCAGGTGATCGAGCATTACGCTGCCGGAGGGCGCACGATCCACGCGGGTCGCTATGCGGGTGTGGGCAGCGCCAACCCCCACAAAAGTCAATTTGTGGCAGGCTTTCAGCTGACACCTGAGCAAAAGCAAGACCTGCTGGCTTTCCTGCACAGCCTGACTGACCCGACGTTCGTGACCAATCCTGCCCTGGGAGAACCAGCCCTGGAAAAATAGGATAAGAATTTCCCTACGCCAAAATGTGCTATCGTAGCAGTCATCGGTTCTAGCGGGGAACAGCCGCTAGAGGTAACGGGGAAAGTGCAGTGTGAATCTGCCGCTGTCCCGCAGCTGTAATGGGGTCAATGGGACGATTCCAAACCTCAGAGTCAGAATGCCCGCCGGTTGGGTGCAATTCGATGCGCTCCTAACTTCACTTCTAACGATCTGCGAGGTACAGATATGGTAGGTATGGCTTCAGGCTTTAATTGGCTCGATTGGTGTAGGAACTTGAGGGCAGGGGAAGTTAGATCTCGGCGAGATGACGCGCTTCATCCCCCTGCCTGCTGGATCTGAGTTCTAAATCTTTGCGGGAGCAATTGCCCTCTGAACCCAAGCTGGAACCGCCGCTGGCGAGGGAGGCTCGGGCTCTATTGCTTCAGCAGCTTTTGCCGCTAGACCAATCATTTGATTCACAAGAGCAAGCATGTATCCCCATCATTTTAGACAGAACAGTCGCCGCACCTGGCAGACTGAATTTCTGCGGGCCAATCGCCTGATTTTAGGCCACTGGGCCTGGCAGGGTTTTTTAGCAGAGGGACGAGGGGCGGTCATTTGCCATGTTGATCCAGCCGTGAGCCGGGGCGATGAATTACAGGAACCGCAGTTGGCGCGGTTTAACCTCCAGTTTGCCCCGGCTGATGCTTTTGCAATTCGAATTCAGGACTACGATTTTG
>JBJTUI010000619.1:0-3643 GCA_046080625.1 Elainella sp.
TTGAGCGTAGGCTTGAATTTGGGCTTTCTTGGCTATGTCCATAGGTCTCCTGGGGCAGAGGGGCATTGTTCAAACTCTAGCGCTAGTTCAGTAAATCAAACCTAAGCACTTATACTCATTGCAAAAGTGAGATGTACTCAAGGCATCTTTATCTGCCTCGCTCATCTGCTTGAGGTCGGGAAGTTGTTTGAAGTCGGCAAGTTGGCTCATCTGCTTACTCTAACTGCTTCCTACTGCTTGTCAACCACCCCCAGTTGAGCAATTACCGAGCAGGTTATCCAGGATCAGGCGATGCTGAAGGCCAAATTTCAGGATCTGTACACCTCTGTCAACCTTTCACCCACCCAGCTCAACCTGGGTGATGTCGATCGGCTGGTTCAGATGTTGAAGGGAGCAGACAGTCATTTTCCTGCTCAAATTACCTTTGAAATCACCGAAAATAAACTGATTGAAGACCAGGGGCAGGTGGTCCAGGATGCGATCACTCGGCTCAAGCTCTGTGGGGCGCGGCTGGCGATCGATGACTTCGGCACCGGCTACTCCAACATCGCCTATCTACAGCGGTTGGATGTCGATCAACTAAAACTAGACCAGCTGTTTATCAAGGGACTGGCCCAGGGTAAGCCTATTGATCAGCTGGTTGATAGCCTGATCGATTTCGGCGAGCGGATCGGGCTGACGATTATCGCCGAGGGCATCGAAACCGAAACCCAGTACCAGTATCTCAAAGCTCGAGGCGTCCACTATGGTCAGGGCTGGCTGTTCTCCAGACCTCTACCGCTGACCGAATTTGAGCGATTTCTACAGGCAAACAGATAGGCCAGTGTGATTGAACCGATATATTCTGGTCTAGTCAGGCTTGCGAACTTTGCCAGACTAAAATTTCCCTAGAAGAGCTGCAACCGCCATGATCCCGACCCGCCGTTTCTACCTGCTGCTGCTGCTGGGCGCTCCGTTGGCCGTCGGGCTGGCTCTGGTCTATCCCCTGAACTGGGGGCTGGGGGCTCTGCTCGCCTGGGATCTGGGGCTCTTGCTGCTGGGCGCATGGGATGGCTGGCGGGTGCGGCCCCATCGGGTCCAGATCGAGCGCGACCCGATAGCTCGCCTGTCGATTGGTCGCGACAACCCGATTCACCTCACCCTGAAAACAGGCAACCGTCCGGCGGTGCTGCAAATCCGCGATTTCTATCCCCAGACGGCTGGCCTCACCGCCACTCCAGCCTTGTTGTCCGGCAGCTTCCCAGCCCAACAGCAGGACACCCTATCCTACAAGGTCTGTCCCCAGCGACGGGGCGACTACAGCTGGGGGCCGATTCAACTGCGCCAGTTGGGGGATTGGGGGCTGGTCTGGCACAATTGGCGGGTGCCCCAGGCCCAGACCGTGACGGTCTACCCGGATTTGATCGGGCTGAGGGCGCTGGCGATCCGGCTGGCGCTACAAAACACAGGCAGCCTCAAACGGGCCCGACGGCTGGGAACGGGTACCGAATTTGCTGAACTGCGGGAATACAGCAGGGGCGACGACCCGCGACTGATCGACTGGAAGGCCAGCTCGCGCCGCAGTCGGCTGCTGCTGCGGGTGATGGAGCCCGAACGCGAACAGACCCTGATCGTGCTGCTGGACGGAGGCCGTTTGATGAGCGCCCAGGTGCAGGGCTTGGCCCGGTTTGATTGGGGCCTGAACGCGGCGCTGTCGCTGGCTGTGGCTGGTTTGAATCGGGGCGACCGGGTAGGGGTGGGTGTGTTCGATCGCCTTCTGCACACCTGGATGCCGCCCGAGCGCGGTCAGGCCCAGCTCTCGAAGCTGGTAGAACGCCTCAGTCCAATCCAGCCCACCCTGCAAGAACCCGACTATTTGGGGGCCGTCACCAGCCTGACCCAGCAGCAAACTCGCCGGGCGCTGGTGGTGCTGCTCACCGATCTGATTGACAAAACCGCTTCGGCAGAACTGCTGTCGGCCATGGCTCAACTGACGCCCCGCTACCTGCCGTTCTGTGTGGCCCTGCGCGACCCGCTGATCGATCAGCAGGCCGAAACTGTCTCCACCAGCGTCATTGAAGGCTACAGCCGGGCGGTGGCTCTGGATCTGCTGCGGCAGCGGC
This sequence comes from Elainella sp., assembly GCA_046080625.1. Classification (GTDB taxonomy): domain Bacteria; phylum Cyanobacteriota; class Cyanobacteriia; order Elainellales; family Elainellaceae; genus Elainella. The sequence continues at coordinate 2,103 of JBJTUI010000619.1, forward strand.
AGGTGGCCCTAGAAACCCTCAAACAAAAGGGCGTGATGATTCTGGATGCCCCGGCCAACCAGATTTCTGAACTACTGGTGGATCGCTATTTGCAGCTCAAGGCCCGCAGCCAGCTCTAGCCCTGTGACTCTAGCCCTGTGACTCTAGCCCTTGCAAAGGTACCCGGTTGAGTACCACTGGTTTGCCCCTGGGTCAGCCAGAATCAGGGTGCATTCCCAAATGCGTTCTGATAACGTTCACTAGGAGATTATTCAACCATGGAACTCTCAACCTTCGAACTGCTGGTCAAGCGGATTGCGCCTCCTCCTGCTCCGGCCAGCGTAGCTCGACGGGTTGTGCAGGGCTATTTCCTCACCCTCACCAACCTGGAACCGCGCGATCTGACCTTTCGGATTCGCTTCAACATCAGCCGACCCAACCCGGTAGATCCGGACCGGACCCTGTTTGATAACGCGGAACTGATCTATGACATCGCCGGGGCCAATCTGCCGATTACCCTGTCGGGAACTGCGGCCAGCACTGTGTTTGGCGGCTCTTTCCTGGTTCCGGCTCGCCAAACCGCTTCTGTGCAGCTGTTGCCCAAGCAAAGCCTGTTTGCCGCAGCGAACCCCGATTTTGAAGTGCGGGGATTTGTCAGCCTGAGGCTACCCCGGCTGCGCGGCATGGCCCAGAGCGCCACTCCGGTGAAAGTGCTGCTGAATGCCGAAGTGCGCGGCACCTTCCTGCCTAACGGCTTCCCGGCTGGGTCGCTGGAAGATCTGGATCAGATCAATTACTCCCTCACTCTGGCCTCGGGTAAGGCGCTGAACGAGATCGAATCTGACCCAGCTTTTTTCCCGATTACCCTGCCCGACTCGATTCTGGTGTCCGAAACCCTGCCATTGCCCAACATGGTAGAAACCCTGATCGATGCCGACGATGCCGAGAAATCCCAGAGTCTGGTGGAGCTGATGGCCCAGATCGACCCCAGCCCGCAGAATTTGCAGAGCCTCAGCGATGCGCTGTCTAAGCTGAATATCCCGGTACGCCTCTCCTCAGAGCGATAATTCAGATCAGTGGGTGCTGCACTCTAACCCTGTGCAGCGCCAGTGGGTGCATCTATCTGGCCATTACCCGTCGCTTCTACTTGATTGTTTACTTCAGTCTGCTTGCGCTGTTTCCTGATAATTCCCCTATGGCTTATCACTTTCAGTTCCAGCCAATTTCGTTTAGCTGGGTGGCGATTCACCCCCAGCCCAAAGCGGTAATTCAATTTATGGGAGGTGCTTTCTTCGGCAGCTTTCCCACCCTGTTCTACCGCTATTTTCTGCAAACGTTATTCAAAGATGGTTACACGATTGTAGCCCTACCGTTCCGGTTTAGCTTTCGACATTGGGCGATTGCTCGCGATCTGCTCCAGGAGCAGGCGGCTCTGCGTCAGCTTTTAACCCAGCAGACCGGCAGTTTGTTCTACCAGGACTCGGCCAACTACTTCTGGGTCGGCCACAGCCTGGGCTGCAAATACATCGCCCTGCTAGAGCTGCTCAGCGGCCAGTGGTCTA
>JBJTUI010000620.1:0-9793 GCA_046080625.1 Elainella sp.
GCTTTTCAATTTTGCGGGCATCGGTGCTGTACTGGGTCAATTCATCTTCAGCCAGCAAAATCAATCTCTCGTACTGTCCCACGGGTTCGATCTCCAACTTGCGCTGTTTTAAGCATAAAGCTCTAAGATCATCCCGAAGCCCACTTTCTGTCGCTATGAGCCAACTTTCGCAGCAGCCCGCATCCCGGCCCGCCCCCAATTTCATTCAACGTCACTTTCCCCGGCTCTACGCTTTCTGGAAGTTTTCCCGGCCCCATACGGTGATCGGCACCAGCCTCAGCGCCCTCAGCCTCTGGTTAATTGCCCTAGTCGAAAGCGGCCAGTGGCAAACCAACGGCCCTGTGGCCCTCTCGCCCGCCCTGCCTGCGCTCCTGTGGGCCTGGTTCGCCTGCCTCTGCGGCAACATTTACATCGTGGGCCTGAACCAGATCGAAGACGTGGCGATCGATCGGGTCAACAAACCCCATTTGCCGCTGGCCTCCGGGGAGTTTTCGCTGGGGACGGGCTGGGCGATTGTGCTGCTGACGGGCGCTGTGGCCCTAGGGATTTCGGCCTGGCAGGGACCGTTTTTGATGGCGACGGTTTGGGTCAGCCTGCTGATTGGCACTGCCTATTCCCTGCCGCCGGTTCGGCTGAAGCGGTTTCCGGTCTGGGCGGCCCTCTGCATCTTTTCGGTGCGGGGCGCGATTGTCAACCTGGGGCTATTTCTCCATTTCAATCGGCAGTTTGGCGGCCCAGGGTTTGGCGGCTCGGCTCAGATTCCAGCCACCATTTGGGCCTTAACCCTGTTCATTCTGGTCTTCACCTTTGCGATTGCCATCTTCAAAGACATTCCTGACCTGGAAGGCGACCGCCGCTACCAGATCAGCACCTTCACCATTCGGCTAGGGGCCGAGGCGGTATTTAAGCTGGCCCGCGCCGTGATAACAGTCTGCTATGGCGGCATGATCCTGGCTGGTCTGCTTTTACCGGGCGTCAATCCGCTGGTTTTGGTCACGAGTCAGGCGATCCTGCTGGGACTAATGTGGTGGCGCAGTACCCAGGTGAATCTACAAGACAAGGCTGAAGTAGCCCGGTTTTACCAGTTCATCTGGAAGCTGTTTTTCCTAGAATACCTGCTGTTTCCAATTGCCTGCCTGATGAGCTGAGCGAGGCAATCCAGCTAGGCACTCAACAGAGCGGCCCAATTCTCTATGTCAATCTTCAGCCAGAATTGCCACCAGGATGCGCATCAGATCCTCAAAGTCGCCAGGAACTCGGTAGAGGTTGATGTCCTGAACGATGCGTTTTTCAGCGCGGTGGAGCTGCCCAAACTTCCAGATATCGCCTGTGGTGACAGCCCCATACAGGATCGATTGCTCCCTGTTTGACCACTGATCCAACGCAACTAGCTCTGCCCCCAGTTGGGTAAACCCTCGCGCCAAATCGTCATTCTTTGCCTCTACAACCAGCAGCGTATTGTTCGCCCGCACAAAATAGTCCAGGCTGCCCTTCAGCCAGTCATTCACCACTAGCGGATACTCAATCCGCAGTTGGGAGCGAGTGTAGTGGCACAAATCGGTGATGATCGGAGCCACCAGCAGTTCTCGACGGGCCTGTTCGCTGGTGAGGCTGGCATACTGCAAATTTTCCCGGATGCGGCGCTGCGACTCCTCCAGGCGATCGAGATTCCCCGAGTAGCGGGCTAGGCTGAGTTCAGCCCGGTCAAGCGCATAGCCCAACTCGGCCAGAATATCATCCGGTTCAAACGGCAGCTCAAAATAGTGGCGAAAGGTGTAGCTCTGGCCGGGCTGCAAAATTGGGGTGCGCGTCATCGTTGAGTGCTCCTCTCAGGTGAACTGGATGGTCTGTACCGACTCACTAAAGCAAAAACCGCACCCTCTGATTGTAGTGATCGTTGGATCGACTTACCGAGGGTACGGTTTCAAAGCGCTCTAGCTGTACTTTCAAGTATGTTTTACTGGGTGCTGGTGCTGTTGACCATCACCTCGCCCTTCAGCATCCGCTGGGCCGCATCCAGCAGCATTTCTTCCAGGTAGGGCTTGGTAAAGTAGCCCTTGGCCCCAAGCTGAACCGCCATTTGCCGGTGTCGGTCTGCCCCGCGTGAGGTCAGCATCGCAATCGGCAGGTGGCTCAAATTCGGGTCTTTCTGGATGCGAGACAGCAGTTCCAGACCGTCCATGCGCGGCATTTCGATATCACAGAACACCAGATCGCAGGGCAGGCCCGACCGCAGTTTTTCCCAGGCTTCCTGACCGTCGCGGGCCTGTTCTACCCGGTAGCCCACCTTGTTGAAAGTCATAGACAGCAGTTCGCGCACCGTAATCGAGTCGTCCACAATCAGCACCGTCGGTTCGGTCTTCGTCACCAATTCGGGCGGCTGACTGTCGCCCATATCCCAGAGCGAGGTGGCTCCCGAATCGCGGCGGATGCGGCCCTCCCAGAGGTCGATCAGCTCCAGGACATCGGCAATTGGCATAATCCGGCCATCACCTAGCACGGTTGCCCCTGCGACACCCAGCGGCTTGGGCACCGGACCTTCCAGCTGCTTGATTACGATTTCCTGCTCGCCCAGCACCTGATCGACTTGCAGGGCCAGGAAGTTGTTGCCGCTGCGCAGCACCACAATCGAAATCATGTCCTCTTCCTGGTTGCCGCCGTAGACGCTGCCCCGGCCCAGCACCCGGTTGTAGCGCAGCAGATCGGACAGGGACTGGAAGGGCAGCAGCGTATCGCGCCACTGAATGCAGGGACGATTGTGCTCGTCGGTCTGCACCCGGTCTTTCGGCACGTCCAGCATGTCTTCCACCCCGTCCATCGGGAAGGCAATTCTGGCCCGGTTGCTGATGCAGCAGAGGGCTTTAGAAATACTCAGGGTCAGGGGCAGCCGGATCGTGAAGGTCGTGCCCTTGCCGATGGTCGAGTCGATGTTGATCGTGCCGCGAATTTCGCTGAGGTTGTTGCGCACCACGTCCAGACCCACGCCACGCCCCCGCAGGTCATCGACGCGATCAGCCGTGCTAAAGCCATGGTGGAACAGCAGATCGTAGGTGTCGAGCCGCGTCATTTCCTGGGCCTGGGTGGGCGTAATCACCTTTTTGGCCAGCGCCTTAGCCCGCACCTTTTCCGGGTTAATGCCCGCCCCGTCGTCGCTGACCGAAATCACGGTCTGGTTGCCCTGGTGAAAGGCGCGAATTGTGATCCGCCCGGTCGGAGATTTGCCAGCCGCAATCCGCTCTTCCGGCGTCTCGATGCCGTGGGCAATCGCGTTGTTGACCAGATGGGTCATCGGGTCGTAGAGCAGCTCCACGATCATCTTGTCGATCAGGGTGTCGCGGCCTTCGATTACCAGTTCGGCCTGTTTGCCATATTTGAGCGAGTTGTCGCGGACGCCGCGCGGCAGCCGATCCGCCGTTTGGGCAAAGGGCACCATGCGGGAGCGGGTCAGTCCTTCCTGGAGTTGGGTGGTGATCTGGCGGAAGTTGCGCGTTACCTGGTCGGTTTCTTCCACCACAAAGTCGATGTCTGACGCCGATTCCCGCACTCGCACAATCAGCTCGATCATCTCCTGAGACAGGGTGTGGAAGCCGGTAAATCGATCCATCTCCAGCGCATCAAAGCTGGCCCCGGTAGCGTGGCTGGGAGCGGTGACGATGCCGCTGGTGGGTGTCCCAAACACCGAACCGCGCCGTCCCGACAGCAACGAGCTTTCCAGCAGCGAACGTTCGTAGAGGTCGCGCATCCGCTGGCCCACATCGCTCAACTGCTGCACCTGATACAGCAGGTTGTCGAGGAACTGCCTGAGCCGCTCCTCGGCCTGCTCCAGGGTGTTGCGATTCACCACCATCTCCCCAACCAAGTTGTTCAGGTTGTCGAGGTGTTTGACCGAAACTCGCATCGTCTGGTCATTGATGCTACCGCGCCGACTGGGACGGCGATTTGCAGCAGCGGGCGATTTCCGCGAAACGGCGCTACCGCCACCCAGCGTCTGCTCGACATCTTGCAGCAGGGCTTCCAGATCGCCAAACTCGTCCTCAGCCGCTGCACCAGCCGGTACATCATACACAGATGTAGCCATTGCAGACCCAGTGATGGCAGACCCAGTATCAGCAGCTCCAGCGGGTGGAACAAGGCTCGCAGCTGGTGATGCGGCTCCAACCTCCAGATCATCGCCGAGCAGGGCTTCCAGATCGGCAAAATCATCTGAGCCATCTGGGCCAGGGAAAGTGGCCGCATCTGCAGCGGTTAAGTTCGCGGCTTGAGCGGCAGGCGACTCTGCCAGCATGTCATCCAAACCGCCGAAAGCATCGTCAACAGGCTCGGCGTCCAGATCCAAACCGCTGGTTTCAGGGGCAGCCGCAAAATCATCCAGGCCCTCCAGCCCTTCCAGGCCGTCGAAGCTGCCAGTCACGGTATCAGATACAGAACTGTCAGATATAGAACTGTCGGACAGTTCTGGCTCCAAATCTGCAAAATCATCTGCAAAATCAGCTTCATCGAAGGACAGATCGCCGAAGGACAGCTCCTCCGCAGCCTGATCCTGAGATTCGGTCGGCTCTGCTGGATGGGATGAATGGAGTGCCGCTGCCCCCAACCCGGCTGCTCCTAGCCCGGCTGCTCCCAACCCAAACAAGGCTGCATCTTCCAGGAAAGATGATTCGGCCTGATTGTCCTGCGCAGCATCGCTCAGGCTCGCTTCTAAATTGAAATCGTCTCCCATCAAATCGGGCTCTAGCTCAGGCGCTGCTGGCGCATCGTCGAAGGCGGAGTCCAACTCGAAGAGGTTTTGATCCCAGTCGGAGCCATCCTCGGGCTGACTGGCCAACAGTCCATCAGCGGCCTCTAGCTGATTGAATTCCAGATTGAAAGCATCTGAGGTCAGATCGGGCTGCTCTAGCTGGCCAAACTCGGTCTGATCCAGGTCTAAATCCCCAAAAGCTGATGAATTGACGGCATCCGGCTCACCCAGATCAAACCCCAGATCCGACTGATCAAGCGCGGTTGACGGCTCCGCAAACAAATCACCTAGCTCAGACTCAGCCTGGTCAAAACCGCCCAACTCATCTAGCCCAGTCGGCAGCTCTGAATTCAGGTCTAGCGAAGCGTCGGTTAAGAAAGCGTCGGTTAGGTCAGCTTCGGCGGTTAAGTCGGGTTGAGCCAGCCCTAACTCGTCAAGGTCGGTATTCGTGTCAATGGATTCTGCCGACGCAAACAGAGCCGCTTCATCGAAATCAAAGGCTGGCAGCTCAGCATCGGTCTGGGAGGCATCTAAGCTAGACAGATCTAGCTCAGCCGAATCTTCAGCAGCCAGATCATCCAGACTGGTATCGGCATCGCTGGTCAACGCAAAATCCAGCTCGGTGCCTAAGCTAGCTTCAGCGAACTCCGGCTGGTCTGAAGCCGCAGAATCGAAACTGAACCCATCGAGATCGAAATCTTCCAGTCCATCAGGTTCAGCTGACAGCTCAAGAGCTGGCTCATCGGTCGATAGACTCAGGGCATCAAGGCCCAGATTTGCATCCAGGCTTACATCTTCCAGCGCGGCTGGTTCAGCTGATATCCAATCGAGCTCGGCCTCTGGTGCATCCAGCGAAAAGTCCGGATCGAATGACGAACCTGCATTTATGACTCCAGGGTCCTGACCAAGCTGCCCATTCGCCTCCAGCGGCTCGATCTCGGAAAAGGCCGATTCTAACTGCAAGCCCTGCTCAGGTTCGGTGCCAAAAGCATCTTCAAAGGCAGCCCCATCAAAGATCCCATCAATGGCCCCATTAAAGGCCGGATCAGCGGCATCCCCCAAAGAGAGCCCATCCAACGCAATATCGCTGTCAAAACCACCGCCCTCAAAACCACTGCTCTCCAGGAAGTTATTTCCCGACAGCCCATCTTCCAGCAAACTGCCTTCCAGGGAGCCGCCTCCCAGCAAGCTGTCTTCCAGCGAGCCGTCTTCCAGCAAACTATCTTCCAACGAACCACTTTCCAGCAGCCCTTCATTAGCCTGGTCCATGGCTGGCTGGTTCGCTTCAGGCATATCAAAACTGAACTCTGGTTCGGCAAACCCATCGACTCCGGCCTCTGCTTCAGCCGCAGCGTCAAGCCCATCCAGATCGAAGAGATCGGCAGACTGTTCAGGCAGCTCAAACGGAGCTTCAGCACCGGACCAATCAGCACCCGGCTCGGCTCCAGCCGCTCCAGCCACATCCAGACTGAACGGTTCCTCAGACAAGGCGGCAGGGGAGTCGAACTGGCCCAAATCAAAATTCGCGTCCTCTGCCTCAAAACCTTCTGCTCCAAAACCTTCTGCCTCAAAACCTTCTGCCTCAAACAAATTAGCAGTATCGGACCCGGCGGGCAGTTCCACCGCAAACGGATTATCTAACTCAGCCGCCGAGTCGTCTGGTGATAGGTCGTCCAAAGAGGCATAGGCAGCCTCAGATTCAAACACAGGATCGGTTGTCAGATCGGGCTGATCAAAGAGATCCAGAGCCGCAGCATCGGTTTCATCGGTCAGGTTTTCAAAGGCCAGCACGCCATCGTCAGCAGCTTCAAAACTGGCTAAATCAAACTCGGAGCCAGCAGCTATTAGCTCCGCATCTGATCCGGCATCTGGGACAGCATTGGGTTCATCATCTGGCCCAACTGGCCAGCCAGACATCGCAGCATCGTCCAAGCCGCCTAACCCCAGCTCATCTAGGCCATCACTCGGGTCAGCTGTCGGGTTAATTGCACTCAAGGTCGAGTCCAGATCTGGAGCAAACGCCTGGTCTAGGGCCGTATCAGTCACAGCATCCAGCCCAAACTGATCTAGAGAGCTGGCGGACTCAGTCAGACTTGCCAAGTCCCAATCCGTTTCTGAATCTGCGACAGATGACCCGGTTAAATCGAAGAAAGGATCAGCAGACTCGGCATAGCTCTCATCGCTTGAGGCATCGCTTAAGGCATCCTGTCCCAAAGCGTCGTGCTCCAGGGGCAGATCAGCTAGATTCTCAAACGACAGCTCTTCAGTTGAAGGATCTTCACCCGATGAATCATCCAGGTCGTCTGCCAGACTATCCATGGCCCAGCCCGCCAGGTTTACGTCCAGCCCGTCCAGGTTGCTCCCTTCCAAATCAGACACTTCCCAGTCTGCGATTCGCCCGGATTCATCCTGTTGAACTGGCTCTAGCAAATCTGACTCTTCAAAACCGGCCAACGAGTCAAATTCACTGGCTAAAAAGCCTGAAGCAGCTGAAGTTGAATCTGGCGACTCTAGGTTAGTTGCCCCCAAATCAGCTGCCCCCAGATCAATTGTCTCCACTGTCTCCAGATCAATTGCCTCCAAATCAGCTAAGCCCAGATCGAAGCTGGTTGAATCAACCAGGCCATTGGCGACTGAATCATCAGGCTGGTCGGGCAACACCTGATCCAGCAGCGACAGATCCAGATCCGAATCGGTCAGATCCGAATTGGTCAGGTCCAAATTGGTCAGGTCCGAATCAGTCAGGTCTAAATCAGTGGAGTCGCCCGATGCGGAGAAGCCCGGCAGCTCAAATGCTCCACCCGGCTCGGAGTCCAGGTTCAGCGAATCTAGCTCTGTTTCAGCCAGATCGAACGATGGGTCAAAGGAGTCGCCTTCGACATTCAGATCTGAGGAATTATCTGGGGCGTCCAGATCAAAAGCCAGCTCATCGCCAGACAGCTCTAGCGATCCTGCATCAGCTGCCGCAAAATCGAAGCCTGGTTCTGGTAAAGCCGATAGCTCGGGCAGGCTGAAGGCATCCAGCTCAGTCCCAGATTCGGTAGACGGCATCTCCCAGTCGGTTTCAGCATCCGCAAACAGGGTATCCAAATCCTCACTCGGGGCTTTGCCTGCGATCGCTGCCTCCTCTACAGCATTCCCGACCGCATCAGACTGCATCGCCGTCAGAAAATCCAGTTCCGTATCGGCAGCCGAGTCGCCCAAATCATCGCCCAAGCTGGCATCCAGATCTAGAGTAGGACCAGACTCAGCCATCAAACCAAGCATGAAGTCATCAGCTTCAGTTGCGCCAGCCAAAGTTGCACCAGTCAAAGTTGCGCTGGCCAAATCAGCAGCACTGTTGGAACCATCCAGATCGTCAAAATCGGCTGTGAAGTCGCCTAAATCTAGCTCGCTCTGGTCAGACAGTGCAGGCTCGTCAAGCAAACTCGACAGGTCATCTGGGTTCGATAGGGTTAAATCTTCCGAGTCATCGGTATAGAGCAAATCCGAGAAATCGCTGCTAGCGTCCAGAGCTAGCGACTCTGCTTCCCCGTCGTCACCATCTTCCAGAATTTCTTCCTGCCAGTTTAAGCTCAGGTCTGACTCCTCACCCTCAAACAGAGCGGCCAGGGTATTGAGCTCGGTCGGCCCCATTTCGGGTCCAACCTGATGATTGGGCGACAGGGCAGAATTGAGGCCGCTATCGACAAAGGCTTGCTCAAACAGCAGATTGTCAGAGCTATCGACATCGAAGCTATCGAGATTGAACTCTCCCAGATTGGCCGAATCAGGACTCAAATCCTGCTCCAGACCGCTGTCCAGATTGGCCTGCTCCAGATCCAGGCTGTCCAGGTCGCCGAGGTCCGCCTCGCCCAAGTCGGCAAGACCAGCCTCACTCGAGCCAAACAGATCGTCGAAGCCGTCACCGTCATCTCCCAGGTCGGTAATCAGTCCACCTGTAATCAGTCCACCTGTCAAATCGCCAGATGACTCTCCGCCCAGCAGGTCGGCCAAATCGGTATCGGTGACAGGCTGGTCAACCCAGTCGTCGTTTAGCACATCCGCAGGCACCAGAATCAGCAGATCGTCGCTGGCCGTAATTTCCTCAACTCGCCCTGCCAGAACCATATCCTGAGCCCGTTTGATATCTTTGATCACCACGGGGGCGAGGGTGCGGTAGTTATTTTCTGGATTAGTCACCGCCTGTTCTGCCGTCGCCAGCAGACTGCACCAATCCGGCAGATCGAGCTGGTCACCAGGTTGGGCCAGGGCTTGACAAAGCGACTGGAGCTGCTGACGGCTTTCGGCGGTGTCGGGCTGCTTGAACACCTGTAGCATCTCTCGCAGACGGGCCGGCACATCGTTTTGGAAGATCAGCCGCAGAGCGCTCTCTTCGGTAGCTGCCGGAGCGGAAGCCGCCTGGACTGGCGCAATATTCAGATCCACATCTTCTGGGGCTCTGGTTCCCGACTGGCTCACCAACTGGCCCAAATGCTGGTTCAGCTCCGCAAAAACCGGCTCCACCCCAGCCATCGCTTCTTCGGCCTTGTCGTCGGTGAGGCCAAACGGTCCCTGCAACTGTTCGATCAGGTCTTGCAGAGTGTCATACACACGCAGCAGAAGGGTTTCTAGCTTCTGGTCAATCTGCACCGCACATTCTTTTAAGACCTTGAAATAGTCTTCAAGGCGGTGAGCTGTGTGCTGAATACTGGTCAACCCCAGCATGGCAGCTCCGCCTTTAACTGAATGGGCCGCCCGGAAAACCTCGTTAGCCATCTCTGGGTCATCAAGGGTGCCCTTCAGATTGAGCAAGCCCTGCTCAATAGTGCTGAGGTGGTCCTTGGCCTCCTCAATGAAGTAACCCATGATCCGCTGTTGTTGTTCCGACAGCATACGCAGTATTCCTCTAAAACGCTAGGCGAGGCCCAAACCAGGATGAGATGAAAATGGCGCGCTACAGTGATGAATCAGAATATATCCAGTTGGAAACTGACTCTAGCGACCGATAAAAAAGTTGACGATCTAATGGCTTTAATGTACCCGATTCCTCTCTAATCGACATCAAAATCGGGC